>CALSBN010000012.1:0-43071 GCA_943373185.1 Opitutus sp. GAS368
GCTGACCGGATCGTAGGCGATCACTCCGACGCACGAGCCGAGCGCGTAGGTGCTGAGGGTCACATTGACGTTGTTGGAGACGGCGAGATCGCCGACGCCGACGATGACCCGCTGCGCGAAAAGAGCCGAAGGACTCGGCGAGCCGGACGGGCGCTTGGCAAAAACGTCATGGATGGTAGGAGAGCCGGCCATGATCAGGTTGGCTCCGGCCGGGCGACCGGCGTGGAGCGGAGAGACTGGGGAAGCGGGAGCATGAGAGGGCGCTGGGGTCGTTGGTAGGTGTCAGGTATACACGAGGAGGCGCTGGCTGATCGGGGTGACTTGGTGGTGGTTCTTGATCTTGGCGATCGTGGCGAGATTCAGCGCCTGCCCTTCTCCGATCAGCAGAAGGCCGAGGGGGCTGTAGATCCCGTTGGCGAGCACCATTCCGGCCTGAAGTTCGTTGAACATGACTTCGCGCACGGGGCGCGGGAGCTTTACAAGATTGCTTATCTTTAGAAACAGACGGACGGCATCCGGGTCATAGGCGCGACCGGATTGGGCCAGCAGCGCGTCGATTGCGGCCGTCTTTCCCAAGCCCGATTCAATGAAACCCACGGCGACCGCGAGACAGCGGGCCGGCCATGGAATTGCCTCGCCGGCCAGTCCGTCCGGGTAGCCCTTCCCGTCATACCGCTCGTGGTGGGAGCGGATGATTTCGCCGATCTCGGGGTTGCTTTCAACTTGGGCGGCGAGGGTTTGGCTAAATACCGGGTGGCCGTGTAACATCGCGCGTTCGCGTTCGGCAAGTTGGACGGAAGGGGTGCGAAACGCCCGCAGCATTTCCCGCGGCACCCCGATGAGCCCGAGATCGCAGAGCCAGGCGGCCGTGACCAAGGCACGACTTTGGGCCGAGGTGAAACTGTCGGTCAGGGCCATCTGCGAGGCGAATTCCACGAGCGCCTTGGACTGGCCGCCGAGGACCGGATCGTAGGTCGTGATGATGCGGCGGCACAGCTCGAGCGAGTTGTTGAATTTCTCGGCGAGCTGCTGGTTCAAGCCGTCGAGTCTCTGGCGTTGTTCCTCGAGATCGCGGACCTTGGCTTCGAGATCGGCGTTGGCGGCGACGAGCCGCGCGTTCAGCGAGAGCGTCTCGTTTTGGAGCGTCTCGTTTTGGGTGATGAGCTCGTGTCGTTGAACGGCATTGCGGACTGTCGCCATGAGCTCTTCGCGCAGCCAAGGCTTCGCGACGAACCTGAAGATTTCCCCGCGGTTGATGGCGTCGACGATCGTGGGCAGGGCCAGCACGGCGGTAATCAAAATGCGGGACGCCTTGGGCCGGTGTTGGCGGCTTTGGACCAAGAAATCGAGCCCGAGCATCTCGGGCATCCGCTGGTCGGAGATGATGACCGCGAAGTCGCGCTCCTCCAGGATCGCAAGCGCCTTAAGCGGACTGTTGCAGGCCACCACGTGGAAGCCGGCGCGCTCTAGGGTTTCCTTGAGCGCGGATAGGACGACCGCCTCGTCATCGACGACGAGAATCGTCGGGGGATTCGCGCTCATGGGGCGTGGGAGGTCAGAAGGCCCCGGGCGGGCGGAACCGCATGGGCGTGGACCGCGTTTTGGTGATGATGGACAATGGCCGCAGCGACATCTTCAAGGGGAATCTGCCGTTGTGCTCCGCCGTTTTCCCAGGCGGCGCGGGGCATTCCATAGACCACCGAGCTGGCCTCGTCTTGCGCAAATGTCGTGGCGCCTTTTTCGCGGAGATGAAGAAGACCTTCTGCACCGTCTTTGCCCATCCCGGTCAACACGCCGGCGATAGCGAAAGGTGCGGCTCCGCAATTGACCGCGGATTTGAAAAGCAGGTCGACGGCCGGACGCTGATGCCACACCTGCGGACCGTCGGTCACGCGAACGGAGTAGTGGTCGACCGACCATTGCAACAGCATGTGAAAGTTGCCGGGCGCAACCAGCGCGAGACCGGGGGTGAGGCGATCTCCGTCGACGGCTTCGCGCACTTCGAAATTGCATTGGGTGTTAAGCCGCTCGGCGAATGCCCTCGAGAAGACGGGCGGGATGTGCTGGACGATTGCGATGCCGGGCAGACCGGCGGGCAGCTGGGTGAGAACCTCGCGCAGGGCTTCGGTGCCGCCGGTCGAGGCCCCTAGCAATATGATGCGACGCGGGCGATGCGGACGCCCGGCTTGAGCGAGTATCCCGCGGGCGGTGGCCGAAGATGCCACGGCCGATGAGGGCGGGCGAGCTGGGCGGCCCGCCAGTTCGGCGACGGGGCTGGCGCGAACGGGGCGAAGTCGGGCTCCGGCGGTCGCTTTGATCCGCGCGATCAATTGGGGCCCGAGATCGCCGAAAGAATAGGAACCATGGGGTTTGGCTAGAACGTCGAAGGCGCCGAGACGCAATGCCTCGAGGGCGTGAGCGGACCCGTGTTGGGTGAGCGAGCTCATTATGATCACGGGAAGGGGCCGCTGGGCCATGACGATCTTCAGGAAAGTGAGCCCGTCCATGCGGGGCATTTCAAGGTCGAGCGTGAGCACATCGGGGTTGAGCTCTTTGATTTTGTCGCGGGCCGCGTAGGGATCGATGGCGGTGCCCACCACTTCGATTTCGGGATCGTGGCTCAAGGCGTCGGTCACGAGTTTTCTGACGACGGCGGAGTCGTCCACGATGAGCACACGAATGCGGCGGGAGTTCATGGGCGCGGCGGGTTCTAAGATGGACGTTGGTAGGTGGCGGGGCGCAACGAACGTAGCGTGTGCTTCACGTTGGAGAGGCTTTCCGAGTGACCGACGAGCAGGTAGCCGCCCGGCACGAGGCGGCGGGTCAAGCGGGCAATCAGCTCTTCCTGCGTCGTCCGGTCGAAGTAGATCATGACGTTGCGACAGAAGATTATTTGGAATGGCTCGCGAAACTCCGGTTCGCCCTCGAGCAGGTTCAGTTGGCTGAAGTTGACGCGGTTGCGCAGTTCCGGGCGCACGCGCAGCTGCCCCTCTTGGGGACCGAAGCCGCGCTGGAAATGCGCGCGCACCACCGTCTCGGGCAGGTTGCGCACCGTATCTTCGCCATACACTCCGCGCTGCGCTGCGGCCACAATGCGGTGCGAAATGTCGGTGCCTTCGATCGACCAAGGGGTGTTCGGAATGCACATCGCGAGGGTGATCGCGATGGAGTAAGCTTCCTCGCCGGAGGAGGATGCTGCGCTCCAGACGTGGATTTTCGGCCAGCGCTCCTTCGACATGCGGGCGGTGAGCTCCGGCAGGGCGGTCCCTTTGAGAAAATCAAAATGGGCCTGTTCGCGAAAAAAGAACGTGTGGTTCGTCGACATCACGTCGATCAGATTGCCCAGTTCATCTTCGGCGCCCGGTGATTGCAGCAGACGGCAATACTCGGTGAGCGTCGTCGAGTTGGTCGCCCGCAGGCGTTTACCTAGGCGGGTCGATACGAGCTCCCGCTTGTCCGGTCCTAGATTGATACGGCTGCGCTCGTAAACGAGCCCACGGATAAATTCAAATTCGCTGTCCCTCATGAGATATGTGCCGGGTATATCGGCGCGGCGCGGCGCGAGTGTAGTTCAAATCCACGGCGGGGCGATATATTGGGCGCGGCCCCCGACCGTCAAAAGCCCGCATAATTCCACGCGGCAAGATTTTCCCGGGGTGAATGGTCGAAGACCCGGACAGCGGTTTTGGGGGCGATTCGTAAATTGTATTTCCATGAAAAGGAGTCGGTTGCAACCCGGGAGAAACTGCTGGCACCGGCTTTGCTTAATGGTGCGCATGATCGATCCCGTATTCCAAAGCACCAATTATCAACTGGCGCGGAAACTCCTTGATGCCGCGGCGCTGCGGCACGAGGGCATCGCGACGAACATTGCCAACGCCGAAACTCCGGGGTTTCGGCGGCTTGATGTGGCCTCCGACTTCGCCCAACAGCTCCGCGCCCGGATGGCGGCAGGTGATCTCAGTGCCGCCTCATCGTCGCTTCAGCCGAAGCTGGCTGAGGACACCACCGCCCGCAGCCTCCGGCCCGACGGAAACACCGTGGAGATTGAGCGCGAACTGCTCATGATGAACCGCAACGCGGTCGAGTTTGAATACCTCAGCGATCTGGTCTCGGGCAATTTGAAGCAGCTCCGACTCGCGATTACCGGCCGCGGCTGAGTTTCGCCCACCGTCACTTTCTAACCACCCGCCATGAATCTTATCTCAGGCATCGACATCACGGCCGGCGCTTTGAACGCCCAAAAAACCCGCCTCGATGTCGTGGCTCAAAACATCGCCAACGCGCAGACGACGCGCACGGCCAACGGCGGACCGTATCAACGGCAGGTGGTTTCATTCGAGTCCGCGTTGTTGCGGCAGGCCGGCATCGACGGTCCGGCGCGGCACACGGTTCGGATTGGCTCGATTGTGCCCGATCGGGCGGCGGGCCAGCAGGTTTACAATCCCCAGCATCCCGACGCGAACCCCGAAGGCTTGGTCAGCATGCCGAACGTGAATCTCTCCTACGAAATGGTCGACCTCATCACCGCGTCGCGCGCCTACGAGGCCAACCTCGCCGTCGCGAAGAACGCCCGTGGCATGGCCATGAAGGCGCTGGAAATCGGCAAGTAATCTCCTCTAGCCCCGCGCCCACCGCGTCACCTCTTTCACCAATATGTCGCCTCTCGGCCCCATCAACCCGCTCGCCGCCTCGGCGCTCAGTCGTATCGACGCGCCATTGCCGTCGGTCGGTCCCGCCCCGTCCGGCCCGACCGGAATCGCGAATGGCGACGGTTTCGGCAAAGTGCTCGACGGACTCGTATCGAGCGTCACCGAGAAGCAAGAAGCCGCACAGGCGATGACCCGCAAGGTTCTCCTGGGCGAGACGGATCAACTGCACCAAAGCGTGATCGCGCGACAGGAGGCTTCGGTCTCGTTCGCGCTGATGGTCGAGGTGCGCAACAAACTCGTCGAATCCTACCAAGAGCTGATCCGTATGCAGGTGTGAGCGGGCGTGCTCTGATCCTCCGGCCATTCTCGTTCCTATTCTCCCTTTCCGACTTCGTTTCTCCGGTCTCGTTCAATGAAAAACTTTACCTCCTCGCTCCTCGCCACCTGGCAACAACTCGGCGTCAACCAACGCGTCTCGCTGTTCGTCGCCGCTCTCGCGGTCATGGGCGGACTGATCGCGATCATGTTGTGGTCCAAGCGACCCGACTATCAGTTGCTCTATGCCCGGATGGGCGACAAAGACGCCGCCGCGGTCATCAGTTATCTCCAGGCGCAAAACATCCCGCACCAAGTGACCGCCGGCGGCACCGCGGTGCAGGTTCCGGCCGATCAAGTTTACAAACTCCGCATGGATCTTGCGGGCAAAGGCATTCCTTCCGGTGAGGGCGTGGGCTTCGAAATCTTCGACAAGGGGCAGTTCGGACTCTCGGACTTTGTGCAACGCACCAACTACATCCGCGCCCTGCAGGGCGAACTCGGTCGCACGATCGTGCAGGTGCAGGGCATCCGCTCCGCCCGCGTCATGATCGTCCAGCCCGAGAATCGGCTGCTGCTCACCGAGCAGGGGATCAAACCCACGGCTTCCGTCTTCGTTGACGTCGGTGGCGGCCGGTTGGAGCCGGATCAGGTCAACTCGATCCGGCATCTCGTGGCGAACTCGGTCCAAGGTTTGGGCGTCGATCAGGTCGCCGTGATCGACAATCGGGGCAGGGTGCTCTCCGAGGAGTTGAAGCAAGATCCCACGCTCGGAACGGCCTCGTCGCAGATGCGGCACAAGCAGCAGGTCGAAGACTACCTTTCGAGGAAGGTCGAAACCATGCTCGCGACCGTCATCGGGCCCGGCAACGCCGTGGTGCGGGTCTCCGCGGAGATTGACACCGAGTCGACGACGCTCACGGCCGAGAAATTTGATCCGGAAGGTCAGGTCATCCGCACGCAGACGATTACCGAGGATACCACGAACTCTTCGGAGGCGAGCACGCAGGGCGGAGCGGTTGGAGTCAGCGCCAACGTCCCGGAGAAGGTCGGGACCGCCGCCGAAACGGCCAGGCCGATTTCAACCAACGACCAAAGCCGTAAGAACCGCACGACCAACTATGAGATCAACCGCACGACTACGGCGACGACCCGCAGTCCGGGCACCGTGCGGTCTCTCACCGCTGCGGTCATCATCGCCCCGCGGATGGCGCCGCCGCCGCCGGCTCCCGGAGCCCCGGCCGATGCTCCCGTCGGTGCGCCGGTTGCCCAAAAACGTTCGCCCGAAGAATTGGCCGCACTTCGCCAGATCGTGATCAATGCGCTCGGGGTGAAGCCCGTCGCCGGGCAGTCGCTCGATTCGCTCGTCACCTTGCAGGAGACGCTCTTTGAAACCTCCGACCTGATCCCGGCCCAGATCGCGGCGATTCAGACCGAGGGTCGTCTCCAAGGCTGGCTCGAAGCCGGCAGCCGTTGGGCGGCAGTCGTGGGGGCGGCGATCGTGCTGCTGATCTTCCTGCGGATGCTGGCCAAGGAGAAACCGCAGGCCGTGCCGTCGGAGGTGCTGGCGCTTTCACCCGAGGCCACGTCCCGCGCTATTCCCAACACCGGCGGCGTCACGCCTGAACTCCTCAACGAACTGATCCGCGCCAAACCCGCCAACGTCGGCGTCGCTTTGCGTGATTGGGTTTCCGCCGGCACGACCAACGCGCCCGCCGGCAAGAGCTGACCGCCATGGCCGCCGAACTCGATTACAACAAACTCAGCCGCCAGCAGAAGCTCGCGGTTTTCCTGGTCGTCATCGGCCCGGAAGCGGCGGCGAACGTGCTCCAGCAGTTCGACGACGCCGAGATCGAACTTTTCTGCCGCGAGATGTCCACGCTCTCGATCATCCCGTCGGCCGCCGCGAAGGCGGCCATGGAGGAGTTCACGTCGATCGTCGCCTCCGGCGCGAGTTCGCCGCTCGGCGGACTTGGCTATGCCCAGCGCACGCTCGAAATCGCCAAAGGCGACTACAAGGCCTCGGCGATCATCGGCCGCGTGGGGCCTGTCGGCACCTCGGTCGAAGTCATTAAAGACATTTGCGAGATGGAAGGCCGGCAGATCTTCAATCTGATCAAGCAGGAGCAGCCGCAGACCATCGCGTTTCTTATTTCTTATCTCGATAGCGCGAAGTCCTCCGAGATCTTCAGTTTGCTAAGTCCGGAGCTGCGGGAGGAAGTGCTCGAACGGCTTGGCACCATCGAATCCACCTCGCTGGAACTTGTGAGCAAGATCGTGCGCAACCTGAGCCGGCATTTCGACGTAAAGGGCCGGCCGGCGTTTCACACCAGCGGCGGCGTGCGCGCCGTGGCCGATCTCCTCAACCAACTCGACAAGGAAACCTCCAAGAATCTTCTCGCCCGGTTGGAGGAGCGCAACGCGACGCTCAGCTCCGCGATCCGCAAGAAGTTGTTCAGCTTCGAGGATCTTCTCCGTCTCCAACCGGCGGATCTGCAGCGCGTCCTGCGCGAAGTCGATTCCGCCAACCTCGCGGTCTCGATGAAATCCGCCAGCGAGTCCCTGCGCGACAAAATCTACGGAGCCATCTCCAAGCGCGCTGCCGAAAGCCTCAAAGACGAAGTTCAACTGCTCGGCCCCGTGCGGCTCAAGGATGTCGAGACCGCGCAAGAGGCGATCATCCAGGTGGTCCGCCGCCTCGAGGAAGAAGGCCAGATCGCCCTGGAGTCCGACGGCGACAGCGTCGTCAACTGAGGAAAGTCGCCCGCCCCCGATCAAGCAGCACGAGCCCAAAACAAATTCTCCACCCGTGGCCTTCGCCAAACTCATCGCCTTTGACCGTCCGTTAGCCGCCGCCGTCCGCCCCGGCACAGGCGGTCGATTCTGCACGGAGGCAGAGCTCGCGGCCCATGCCCAAGAGGGCTACCGGCGCGGCGTCGATGCGGCCCGCGCCGCCGCCGACCAGCAGATGGTGGAGTTCCGCGCGGACGTGGAGGCGCTGGGCGACGGTGTATTCAAGCAACTCACCACGATCGAGCCCGCTCTGCTGGCCCAACTCCGCGAAGCGTTGCCGGGTCTCGCCATCGACCTCGCAAAACGTTTGCTGGCCGGTTACGAGCCCGCGCCCGAGGTCGTCTCCCGGCTTTGCGAGGAGTCGCTCGCCGAACTGTTCCCTGAGCGGGAAAATCTTGAGCTCACGCTCTCGCCCCGTGACCTCGCCTTCATCGAGGAACTCCAGCCGGCATGGATCGGCCGTTTCCCAGGTCTCAAACTTCGCACCGACGCTTCGCTCGAACCCGGCGACTGTCAGGTGCGCAGCCGTTTCGGTCTCACGGACGCCCGTCGCCGGACGAAAATTGCCGCCCTTACGGCGAGCCTGCAACCGACCTGATTTTCAACATGACCTCCAATGTTGCCCCGCTCGTCGATGTGCTGCGCTCGCAGATTCGGCATTTGCCGCCGGTGCAGCGCGTCGGCGCCGTGACGGCCGTGGCCGGACTGATCATCGAATCGGACGGACCCAATGTGGGTTTGGGCGAGCTCTGTGTCGTGCGTTCTCCGCGGGTGGAGTTCAGCGTCCGCGCGGAGGTGGTGGGTTTCCGCGAGCATCGCGTCTTGTTGATGCCTTTGGGCGATATGGCGGGCCTGCATGTGGGCTGCGAAGTGGCCGCGTGCGACCGACCTGCGTTGCCGCGAATCGGCCCCGAGCTGCTCGGGCGGGTGCTCGACGCTCTGGGCCGGCCTTATGATGGCTTGGGTCTGGTTCCCGTTGACCGGGGCGCGGTGTCGTCCGGCACTCCGCCGCACCCGCTGCGGCGGCAACGGATTCATGATCCGTTTGTCACGGGCATCCGCGCGCTGGATGCGTTCACCCCGTTCGGCCGCGGTCAGCGACTCGGCCTGTTTGCCGGCTCCGGTGTCGGTAAGTCCACGCTGATGGGCATGATCGCCCGGGGTTCCGAAGCAGATGTCGTTGTCGTGGCGCTGGTCGGTGAACGTGGCCGCGAGGTGCGCGAGTTCATCGAGAAAGATCTTGGTCCCGAGGGGATGAGGCGCTCGGTCGTGGTGGTGGCGACCTCGGATACTCCGGCGCCGCTGCGCCTCCGCGCGGCCTACACCGCGACGTCGATCGCCGAGGCCTATCGCGACGCGGGGAAAAATGTTTTGCTGATGATGGACTCGGTCACGCGATTCGCGATGGCGCAACGCGAGATCGGTCTCGCGATCGGCGAGCCGCCGGCAACCCGCGGCTACACACCCTCGGTCTTCGCGATGTTGCCGCGCCTGCTCGAGCGGGCCGGGGCGGGGGAGCAAGGGGCGATCACCGCGCTCTACACGGTCTTGGTGGAGGGCGATGACATGAACGAACCGGTCGCGGATGCCGTGCGCGGTATTCTTGACGGTCATATCGTGCTTTCACGGGCGCTCGCCCATTTTAACCATTACCCTGCGATCGACGTGCTCGAGAGCGTAAGCCGACTCACCCGGGATGTGTGCACGCCGGCGGAGGTTGTTTTGGCCGGACGCGCGCGCGAGCAACTCGCGCTCTACCGGAAGAACGAGGATCTGATTTCGATCGGAGCTTACACCAAAGGGACCAACCCCGCGCTGGACCAGGCGATTTTGCTCCACGAGCCGCTCAAGAAATTTCTGCGTCAGTCTGTGTCGGAGCATATGACGCGTGCCCAGACGTTCCAAACCCTCAACACCCTGCTTCCATGAAACGATTCCGTTTTTCGCTTCGGCCCATCGCCCTCCTTCGCTCTCACCAGGAACTGAAAGCCCGCGAAGCCTTCGGCGCGGCGGTGCATGCTTACGTGACTTCTGAGGAAGAACATGCCGCCGCCAAGGCTCGTTCCGCCGCGTTCGAGCGCGAGCTGTTCGCGGGGCGCCGGGAGCGTTTCAGCGCTGCGATCGAGGCGGAGAATTTGGGCGCTTACCGCAAAGAGGTCGCGGCCGAGAGCGCTGCCGAACGGAACGTGTTTGCCGCTCGCTCCACCATGGATCGCGCGCGGGCCGCCTATCTGGAGGCTCACCGAAAAGTTGAGGTAGTGCGCCGCTTGGAGGAAAAAGCGCGCCTGAATCACCGGCTGGAGTCCGCCCGGGAAGAGCAGGCCTCCTTCGACGATTTCGCGGCCCGCCGGCATTCGACCCGTGAACCCCTCTTTCGAACATGAGTTCCAAACTGCAAAGTCCTGCCGTCGTCGCCGCTCTGGCAATTATGCTTTCGGTCGGCGTCGGCGTGATGGCCTTCTGGCGCACCGCCGCACCCTTGGCCGAGGCGGCCATGCTCACCGCGGCGAAAAACGTGAAAGCCCCGCCGATCGAGCTCAAAGAGCGCGGCTGGGATTTTTGGACCATCGAGATTGAGAACCTTTCCTCTGAACTGAAAGGCGAGCGCGATCGGTTGCGTCAGCAACACGATCAACTCGACCAACGCGCCGCCCAACTGGCCAACGAGGCGAGGGAGCTCGCCAAGGTGAGGATCGAAATCGAAGCCCTGCGCCGCGGGATCTCCGAGAAGATCATCGAAATCGCCGCCGATGACGCAAAGAACATCCGCACGCTGGCGCAGACTTACTCCAACTTAACGCCGCGTGCCGTGGTGGCGATCGTGCGCGAAATGGACGACGCCACGGCGGTAAAAATCTTTTCGCTCATGAAGGTCGATGTCGTCAGTGCGATTTTCGAGGAGATGAGCCGCACGGCCGGGCCCGACGGCCCGATGTCCAAGCGGGTTGCGATTCTCTCTGAGCGGATGCGCCAGATGAAAGCCGCCGCCAAGCCAGCGGCGTCCTAGGAATTTTCTCTTTCAACAAACCACCGCGCCATGGATCGGCGCGGCTCAATACACCAGGGAGGGTTCCGATCGATGCAACTCTCCACGTCCACACCTTCAGCCTCCGCCGATTCAAGCCTTCTCGGGTTTCTCGGCCCCGCCGCCGGATCCCGGCCCTCGATCTCCCCGGGATCTGCCGAGGATGCTCCTGCTTTTGATTTCGCCGAATTTCTGCCGCCCGCGGAATCAGCGATCCCTCCCATCCAGCCACCGGCGAATGCGCCCGTCTCCGCGACGGTAAGCTTTCCGGAGCGTTTGGGCCGAGTCTCCGAGGCCGTCGCTGCCCCGGTGTTCATGGATGCACGGGCCTTTACCGCAACCGAGCCCCTGCGCCCGTTTTCTCCGGTCGTTGGTGCGCCGGCATCCAGCCCGGCGATTCCGACCGAAGCCACTACCGTCGAAACGCCCGACATCGCGGCGGTGCCCGCGTCCAACAATTCCATGGTCGCCGACATGCCGTCGAAGTCGAAGCCGCTCAGCGCCCCGCCAGAAGGCCCGAGCCGCCGCTTGTTTTCGACCGAACCTGCCGCAACTGCGCTGCAAACCGAAGGCCTGCCGTCGTCCGAAGCGGCCGATTCGTCTCCGCTTTTGAATCAGCGCCCGGCTCCTTTGCAGACGGCCAAATCGGGAACCGCTTCGTCCGCGACGGAGGACCGGTTGAGCGCCGAGGGCGTGCTTGTGCTGATGCCGTTGGCCCAGCCGCTGCCGCCTGCCTCGTCAGTGGAGTTCGAGTTTGCGCCGACCCATTTGGTTGAGAGGTCGCAAACTGATGGTGTGCCGGAAGGTGAAACTGCCCCCCATCAGGAGGTCGCTACGGTCGGCTCGGGGCGTTCGCGCCGCGCTGAAGCCGCAGCAGCGGAACGGGCATACGCCGAGAGCGTCGATTGGAACGTGACGGCACCGCGCCCGGCAATCGATGCGCCGGTGTCGGACCGGGCCAAGGACTCGGGCGAAGCGGCAAGCCGCACCGTCGCCGAAATTGACACAACCCGGCCGCTTAGGATGCGCCCTACCGCCACGCCTTCCGCGCCCGCCCGGCAGAAGTCCCGCGAGGTGAATTCAGGGTCGGCTGAGGCGTCGCCAGCGGGGACATTTGCGATGTCACCGGACAGCGCCCGGCTGAATCAGCCGAGTTCCCGGCCATCGGGTGAGATGTTTTCACGAGGAGATCGGATTCCGGCTGATTCCTCGGGCAATGCGGAAGAGGTCGGAGCAACGCCTTCAACGAATATCGCCTCTACCGCCGCCCGGGTTTTCCCGCTTCAAGCAAGTGGAGCGGCCACGACGATGGCGGCGGTCCCGGCAACGCCGCGCATGGCGGAGGGATTGCCGATCGGGCAAGAGGCGCGTGACATCACGGGCATTCCGCCGAGGGAAAATTTTGCCGGAAGTGAGATGCGCGCGGTTGAACTGCAGATTCCGAGATCCGAAACACGGCCAGAGAAATTTCTAAGCAATGTAAGAGAGGGAGTTAAAAGCACCGTTCGGGAGGTTGGCACTACCGTTGCTAAATCTGCGCCCGTAATGACATCGATTGCAGATTCCAACGCAGGCGCGCCCGTCGAACCATCGTCGCGGGACCACGGAGCGGGCCTGAGCTCGGTCGGCGCAACGACCACGCCGCTCATGACCAGCCAAGTGAATTCCGACCGAGCCCCCACGCCGGCCGAAACGCTGGCTTCGGCGCACCGGGCCGTAGATGCGGTTTTGGCAACGGCCGAGCGGTTCACGCCCTCGACCCAGTCGGTCGCTAATCTTAAACTTTCGGTGGGTGACAGCGAACTCATGATTCGCGTCGAAGTTCGGGCGGGCGAGGTGCACGCAACGTTTCGCACCGATTCTCCCGAATTGCGGGCCGCTCTTTCCCAAGAGTGGCGCGCCGCTTCACTCCACCCGGTTGAACAGCCGCTGCGCTTGGCGGCCCCGGTCTTTGCGTCGTCCGAGCGTTCTTTCGGCGAACAAAACTCAGGATTCTCCGGTGAGCACCCGGCCCATGGCCGTGAGCAACCTTCCCGTTCTGCGTCTGAATTTGTCTTGCCCGGTTCGCTGCGGGGCCGGGAAGCCGCGACGGCCAACGGCGGCGATGCGCCGGCTGCGATGCCCGCGCTCCGGGTCCAGCCTTCTACCACCCAACACCTGCACGCGTTCGCCTGATTATCTCCCATGCAAGTCTCCTCCATCACCACCTCCCGCGAGCCCTCCGCTTTTGCGGCAAGCTCCGCCACGACGACAACGGCCAAGTCTTCCAACCTCGGCCAAAGTGATTTTCTGAAGCTTTTGGCCAAGCAGTATCAAACCCAGGATCCGATGAAGCCGATGGAAGACACGGCCTTCATCGCGCAGATGGCGCAGTTCACCTCTTTGGAACAGACATCGTCGTTGCTTTCGCAAATCACCGCGATGAACGGCAAGCAGGACGTGGCCACGGCCAACAGCTATCTGGGTCGCCAGGTGACCGTGAACGCCGCCAACGGCGACACGGTCGTCGGCGAGGCCACCGGCGTCGAGTTTGTGGGCGGCCTGCCGCGACTCGTGGTCGGCGACCAGACCTATGCGGTGTCGTCCGTCGTCCGTGTCGCCCCCAAGCCGGTTCCCGTGGTCGCGGGCTCCACTGTCCCAAATCTTTAAGATCAAACATCAACTCCCACAAAAATCATGGCACTCATCGGCACACTCACCTCCGGCATCAGCGCGCTGAAATCGTTCAGCAAAGGCCTCGAAACCATCGGTAACAATATCTCCAACGTTAACACCTCGGCGTATAAAAGTTCGTCCGCGAGTTTCGCAGACACTTTCAGCAACACGCTGCGGGGCGGCGACTCCACGATCCAGATCGGCACGGGTGTGCAGGTCGCGGCCGTCTCAACGAACTACACCCAAGGATCGCTCTCCAGCACCGGCAAGGGTTCGGATTTGGGCATTTCAGGTAACGGCTACTTCGTGGTCCAGGATGCCAATGGAGCGAACTTTGTCACCCGCGACGGTGCCTTCAACTGGGACACGACCGGCAACTTGGTGAACGCCCAGGGCTATCGGGTGCTCGATGACGCCGGCGTCCCGGTCAATGTCGCCACCTATGCCACCGCGACTTCGATCAGCATCGGAACCGACGGCGCCGTGACGGCCTTTGCCGCCAACGGCTCGTTCACCAGCACCCAGAAAGTCGGGCTGCTCCGGGTAAACGACGAGACCAGGCTGAGCCGTAACGGTAACAACCTGTATGATTTCTCCAGCTCCGGCACTTTGGTGACGTCGATCGGAACCCCGAAAGCGGGCGGTCTCGGTTCCGTCCAGGCGGGCACGCTTGAGCTCTCGAACGTCGACCTGACCGAGCAATTCTCCGACCTCATCACGACCCAGCGCAGCTTTCAGGCCGGTTCTCGACTGATCACGGTCTCGGACACGGTGCTCGAAGACATCGTCAATTTGAAGCGGTAAGCGGCTGACGCCCTCCGGTTCAATCGTCCGCCACCGCAACTCCGCTCTCCACCATGTCTGCCAAACCCGAATCCGCAGCTCCCGCTGCTCCTGCTCCCGCCGCGGCCCCCGCGCCTGCCGGCGGAGCCAAGTCTTGGCTTCCCGTCATCGCCGCGCTGCTGCTCGCTCCGGTGGCGACGTGGGCGACGGTCGAATTCGTGCTGGTGCCCCGGCTGCAGAAGAAGCTCGCGGCTCCGATCCCGGCCGAAGGGGTTGCCGCCGATGGGGCTGCAGCCGACCACGGCGGCGGTGGCGGCCATGGAGGCAAAGACGGGAAAGACGGCAAGACCGGTGGCGGGATAAATTACGAGTTCAGCAATGTCGTCGTGAATCTTGCCGGGACGATGGGCACCCGATACCTCAAAACGAGTTTTCTGGTCACCGCCGCAAAGGGCAGCGACCTCAAGACCCTTTTCGAGGCCAACAAGCCCAGGCTCACCGATGTGACGTTGAACGTTTTGTCCGCGCTCACGCTGGCCGATCTCGAAGAGCCGGGCTCCAAAAACATCATCCGCGAGAAACTGGTGAACGCCTACAACCAGGCCCTCGGCAAAAAGGTGGCCGATCAGGTCTATTTCTCAGACTTCGTGGTCCAATAACGACCGACGAAGACTTCGTCTGCGACTCCCTCGCCAAGCCTTTATGGCCGACCAATCCGAAACGCCCGCAGCCAGCGACTTTCTCGATCAATCCGAGATTGACCGGCTGCTCGCGCAGACGACCGAAGTCGCGGCGGTAAAACCGTCTTTGCTCCGGGCAGACGGGGTTCGGGGTGCCGCCGGCTATACGACCAAGGTTGAGCCTTACGATTTTCGGAATCCGGCCTTCCTCTCCGAAGCGGAATTGCGCCGGCTGCGTCTGTTGCACGAAGATTTCATCCGGTATCTCTCCGCCCGTCTTTCGCTTTATCTCCGCATGGAGCTCGGATTGAAGATGTCGAAGCTCACGACGGTGAGCTACTCGAAGTTCACCGAATCGCTGCCCAACCCCACGCACCTCAGTCTCTTCAAGGTTGAGCCGCTGACGGGAGTCGGGATTTTGGATTTCAACCCGCGGCTGGCGCTCACGATCGCGGATCGCCTGCTCGGAGGTCGCGGCCACTCGGTGAAGGCCGAGCGTTATCTCACCGAGATCGAGATCGCGCTGATCGAGGATGTGATCGTGATCTTGCTCGAGGAGTGGTGCGGTCAGTGGAAGAATGAACAGGAACTCAGGCCCAACATCATCGGCCACGAGAACAACGGCCGGTTTCTCCAGACTTCGCCGCGCGACGCCATCGTGCTCGCTCTATCCATGGAGGCGAGTTTCGGCGACTGCTCGGAGCAAATCCAGATCGGCGTTCCGTATTACATGATCGAGCCGCTGGTGAAAAAAATGCAGGCCCGCCGGCACAAGGACAACGCGGTGGCGACGGTCGAGAAACGCGCTTCGTGGCAGTCGTCCTACGATCGGATCACGATGCCCGTCCGCGCCGAGTGGGCCGCTCTGGAGCTGTCGCTCCGGGAAATCGCCGCCCTGAGGGTCGGTGATGTGATCGAGATGCCCGGAACCATCTGCCAGGAAACCCGCGTGTTGCTAAACGGCACCGCGAAATTTGTCGGCACCGTCGGTCATGACACCGACCGCGTCGCCATCCAACTCACCCGCAAGCTGCCCAACGAGGATTCCTTCCATGCCAAATCTGACGGACGAAAAGTCCCTTGATATTGTTCTCGACGTAAAAGTTAAGGTCACGGTCCAGCTCGGCTCCGTGCAGTTGCCCATGCGCGAAGTGCTCGAACTTGCGCCGGGATCAATTCTGCAACTGACCCAACACGCCAGCGATCCCGTGGGTCTTTACGTCAATGACAAGCTCGTAGCCTACGGAGAAGTGGTCGTCGTCGAAGACAACTTCGGCATCAAAATCACCGAGCTGGTCGGCAGCGTCAAACCATGATCGGTCGCGGCTCATTTCTGACTTTCGCCGTGCTGCTTCCGCTCGCCGGGATGGCATCGACCGCGGTTGGCACGGATGAGTCCAAGGTCATTTTCCCCAAGGCGACCGCTTCGTCGGCCCCCGCGGACGAACCGGGTCGCTCTCCGGGGCTCAGCACCGTGGTGGGCGCCCTCATTCTCGCCGCCGGTGGCGTCTGGTTTTTGCTGCGTTCCCGAGCGGCCAAAGCAAATGCTGGAACGTCGCCCGCTTCTTTGAAAGTGGAAGAGACCAAGCCGCTCGGCAATCGGCAGTTCTTGGTCGTCGCCTCCTATGAAGGACAAAAATTTCTTCTCGGTGTGGTGCCGGGTCGCGTAGACTTCTTGTCGGCGCTAAAGGCCGAAGAGGGCACGGGAAAGACCACCCGATGAAGTTCGCTCGTTTGGCTCTTTTCGGGCTCGCCGCGTGGTTTTCGCTTGCGGCGCCGTCGTCGGTTTGGGCCCAAACAACGCCCGCGGCCGCTCCGGCAGCCGCAGATTCGGCGACCGCAACAGAGGCAAAACCCTCCGATCCGTTTCGGCTGAATATCGGGCTCGAAGGCGGTTCCGGTCAGACGGGTCAGGTCAGTGTGGCGCTGCAGATCGTCATCGTGATGACGCTCCTTTCGGTGGCTCCGTCGATTGTGCTGCTGATGACGTGTTTCACCCGCATCGTGATTGTGCTTGGGTTTGTCCGCACGGCGCTTGGCACGCCCAGCGCCCCGTCGAATCAGATCATCGTCGGTCTCGCGCTTTTCCTGACGTTTTTCATCATGGGCCCGGTGTTTGACCGGGTGCAAAAGGATGCGTTGGCGCCTTATATGGACGGGAAGATTACGTCGGTAGAAGCGTTGGACCGCGCGACGGTGCCACTGAAGGATTTTATGTTGAAGCAGACCCGCACCCGCGAGCTGGAATACTTCCTTGAACTCGGCGGTTTCGGGCCCACCGCCGTGAAGGATTTGCCTCTCCGGGTAGTGATTCCCGCGTTCGTGATAAGTGAGCTCCAGACTGCGTTCCAAATGGGATTTCTGCTCTTTTTGCCGTTCCTTGTGATTGATTTCCTGGTGTCGTCGGTGTTGATGGCTCTCGGCATGATGATGATGCCGCCCACGACGGTTGCGCTCCCCCTGAAGCTCCTGCTCTTCGTGCTCGTGGATGGTTGGCACCTCGTCGTGAAGTCGCTGGTGCAAAGTTTCGCCTGACAATGAATCCCGACGTCGCCATCGATTTTTTCAAAAGCACGGTGTTGTTTGCCCTTTATGTGGTGGTGCCGTTCCTGGGGCTCACGTTGATCGTGGGCTTGGTTTCGAGTTTGGCGCAGTCGGTAACCAGCATTCAGGAGCCGACCCTGACGTTTGTGCCCAAGCTGCTCGCGTTGAGCGGGCTCGCGATTCTGCTCACACCGTGGCTCCTGCGGTCACTTTCCGAGTTTACCATTACGACGATCAGCCGGATGGGCACGTTGGGGCACTAGTCGCTGGAGAAGCGACCTACGTCCGGCCATGACGCTCGGCTATTTCTTCACGTGGTTGATGGTCTTCATGCGTTCGCTCGGCGTGATCCTCCAGCTTCCCGTGTTGGTCGGCCGGCCGATTCCGATCACGGTGCGGATCGCGATCTGCGTCTGCTTGGCGACTCTCATCGCGGGGATCGTGCCGACGGCGACGCTGCCCACGACGTTGTTGGGTTTGATGACGGCGACCGCGGGTGAAGTGCTCCTGGGCCTGGCGCTCGGCTTCGTGGGTCGGCTGGCTTTCGGCGCGATCGAAATGGCGGGGCGAATTATCTCGATCGAGATCGGCCTCACCGCGACGCCCGGAATGGGCGTGCCCGAGCCTTCGACCGAACCGATCGCAGCGCTGCTTTCTGCATTGGCGGTGGTGCTCTACTTTCTGTTCGGCGGACACCAACTCCTGCTGAGCACCCTCGCTTTCAGCTTCAAGGTCACCCAAGCCGGCAGTCCCGCGATCAACGCCCTTGCGTTTGATGCGGTGATTCGCGCAACGGCCCACGTCATCGAGCTGGGCCTGCGGATTGCGGCGCCGTTTATAGCAATGAATTTTTTGGTCACGCTGGCGTTTGCCGCGATGGGCCGGGCTGTGCCCAAGATGAGTGTTTTCATCCTTAGTATGTCGGTGAAGGTGATCGCCGGGCTGAGCCTTTTGGCTGGAGCGGGCGGTTTGATCGGGCGCTACCTTTACACCGAGTTCAATCAGGTGCCGGGGCGGCTGATGCAGCTCTTGGTCGCGTCGTGAGTCTCCGTCGTTTCCCGGTGAATTTGTTTGGGGTTCGAACACGATCCGGCAATTCTTGCCCGTATTTTTTCCGTGCGCTTTGAACCGTGAAATTTGCCGGAAGTGACGCCGTTTATAAAAGTTTAAGTCGTTGCTAGATATATTTTAAAAACAGCACAAATAGTCTTGGCACCCGCGTTGCTAAAGTTGGCCCACACATGGCCGACACAGACCAAGATCAAAAAACCGAACAGCCCACCGGCAAAAAGCTGGAGGAGGCGCGCGACAACGGCCAGTTCGCGAAGTCGGCCGAGTTGGCGATGTTGTTCACGTTTGCCGCCGCGCTCGCCGTGATGGGATTCACCGTGACGTCGGCCTCAAAGGAAATCGGCGAATATGCGGTGGCCATTTTTACCCGCTTTGCCTCGACCCCGGTCAATATCGACACCGTCGGTCCCCAGCTTGGCGGTGTGTTGTTAACGACGGGGAAGGCGCTTTCGCCGTTGATGGTTGCTGTGGTGATTGCCGCACTCCTCGCCGGTGGCGTGCAGAGCGGCTTTCACATTTCGGGGAAGGCCTTCATGCCAAAGTTTAGCCGGTTGGATCCCATCGCCGGCTTTGCCCGAATTTTTTCCAAAGATGCTCTGATCCGCTTCGGGATCGACCTGCTGAAGTTCGTGGCGATTGCGTTCACCCTCTATCTCGGCACGCGGGGTCTGATGACGGACCCGATGTTCACGTCGCCCGTGGAGGCGGCTTATTTGGGCGAATTCATCAATCAAGCGACCGTGCTCTTTTTCTCCCGGCTGTTGCTCGCGCTCGGGATCGTGGCGGCGATCAGTTACAGCTACGAAAAGATCAAGACCGCCAAGGATCTCATGATGACCGTGCAGGAGGTCAAAGACGAGCAGCGCAACGCCGAGGGTAACGCCGAGTCCAAGGCCGCGCTCCGCCGCATGGGGCGCCGGTTGCTGCAGAAGCAGATGCTTTCAGCCGTGCCTACGGCCGACGTGATCGTGACCAACCCAACGCACTACGCCGTCGCGCTCAAATACGAACGCGGCATCGACCAGGCGCCCGTGGTTTTGGCCAAAGGCGAGAACCGGTTTGCGCAGCGGATCAAGGCCCTCGGCGCCGAACATGGCGTGCCTACCGTCGAGAATAAGCCCGTCGCGCGTTTTCTTTTTGCGACCGGCAAGGTCGGTGAGCCCATCCCGGCCGAACTTTTCCAGGCGGTGGCTGAAATTCTCGCGGTCGTCTACCGCACCCACCGCTACTACTTCCATTGCCTGAAGGCCCGTCGGCTGGCGCCGGCCGCGTGAGTATGACTGCCGTTGCCCCCAGTTCCGGTCCCGTGTCGCAGCTGCTGAAGCGCGCCGACCTCATCTTTACCGGAGGTCTGTTCCTCACGATCCTCCTGCTGATCATGCCGATCCCGGCGATCGTGCTGGACCTCATGTTGGCCCTCAACCTGGGGCTCTCGATTCTCGTCCTGCTGGCTATCATCTACGTGAAGGATCCGCCCGAGTTCTCCGCGTTTCCGACCCTGCTGCTGGCGCTTACCTTGTTTCGGCTCGCGCTGAATATCAGCTCGACGCGCCAGATCATGGTCTACGGCCACGCCGGGGCGATTATCGACTCGTTCGGAAACTTCGTCGTGCAGGGCAACTACATCGTCGGCGCGGTGGTGTTCCTGATTCTCGTCGTCATCAATTTCGTCGTCATCACCAAGGGCGCGGGCCGCATCGCCGAGGTCAGCGCGCGGTTCACCCTCGATGCGCTGCCGGGCAAACAGATGGCCATCGATGCCGAGCTCAACGCCGGTATCATCGACGAGGCAACCGCGACCGCGCGGCGGCTAAAGATTCAGAAGGGTGCGGATTTCTACGGCGCGATGGACGGCGCCTCCAAGTTTGTGCGCGGTGACGCCGTTGCCGGCATTTTCATCACGCTCATCAATATCGTGGGCGGGTTTGCGATCGGCGTGCTTCAAATGGGGCTCTCGCTCACCGAATCACTCGGGAAGTTCACTTTGCTCTCGATCGGCGACGGTCTGGTTTCTCAGATTCCGGCGCTCATTCTGTCGGTCGGCGCCGGCGTGTTGGTCACCCGCGCCTCGGATGGCAATAACCTCGGCACGCAGTTGGCCACCCAGCTTTTCCGCTACCATCGGGCCCTGAAAATACTGGCCGGCATGATGGTGCTTTTCGCCCTGCTCCCCGGCATGCCGATGCTGCCGTTTGTCGGGCTCGCGGCCGTTTTCTACTACCTCGGTGTCATCATCGAGAAAGACGAGACCAAGACCGGACTCTCGCTTGGCCACGATCTTGGCCAGTCCAATCTCGCTGCCGCCAAGTCCGTCGGGAAGTCAGCCGGTGAAAAGACTGCCGGTGCCGCGCCGGTGGCGGGTGTTGCCGGTAACGTCGGCAGTTCCTCGTCCGGCGCCAACGAAGATGTCCGGAAGCTCATTGAACAGGATGTCTTCGCGATCGAAATCGGCTACGGCCTGCTCTCGCTCGCCGATGCCAAGTCCGGTGGCGAACTGCTTGGCCGCGTCACCGGGGTGCGCAAGTCGCTGGCCCGCGAAAAGGGCATCGTGGTGCCGCCGGTTTCGGTGCGGGACAATCTTGAACTCGAAGCCAACGACTACCGTTTTCTCCTGCGTGGTCGCCTCGTGGCCAAGGGCCAGCTCATGCCCGGTCGTTGGTTGGCGATGAATGTCTCGGGCAGCAAGGTCCGCCTCAAGGGCGTGCCGACGCGGGAGCCGGTGTTCAATCTCGACGCCACGTGGATCGACGAGACCGAGAAAAAGACGGCCGAGATCAACGGCTTCACCGTGGTCGATCCGGCGTCGGTTCTCATCACGCATCTGTCCGAGACCCTAAAAGTCCATGCCCACCACTTGCTCGGCCGCCAAGAGGTCCAGGCCATCGTGGACCACCTGAAGGGCACGCAACCCGCGCTCATCGCCGAACTGCTGCCCGATCTTGTGACGCTCGGCATTATCCAACGCGTCTTCCAGAATTTGCTGCGCGAGAACGTGCCGATTCTCAATCAGCCGCTCATTCTCGAAGGGATCGCCGACTTCGCGCCGCTCTCGAAGAATCCCGACGATCTCAGCGAACTCGTGCGTCGCCGCCTCGGCCTTTACTTTGTGCCGGAATACGAATGCCGCCCTGGAATTGTGCGGGCGGTCACGCTTGATCCGCGCTTCGAGCAATGGCTCGGGTCGAAGGTCCATCGTTCGCCCACCGAGGTCGGTCTCGCCCTCGATCCGAACACCGCGCGTCATCTCCTCGAGGAAGTCACCCGCCGCACCGGTGAGCTCACGGCGGCCAGCCAACCGGCGGTCTTGGTGGTTTCGACCGAGGCCCGACTGCCGCTCAAGCGTTTCCTCGAATCGTCCCTGCCGCGTCTCGCCGTGCTCGCTTACCAAGAACTGCCCGCGGCCACCGAAATTGAAAACGCGGGTATCGTCACTCTGCCGGCGCACCTCGCCCGCGCCGAGGTTCCGTTGAAGGCGGCCGCCTAATCCATCATGACTGCGCTCCCATCCAATATCGCTCCGGGCACCTACCGTTTCACCGTCCGCTCGGCCGAGCATGCGGTTGCGGTCATCCGCGAGAAGCTCGGCCCCTCGGCCCGTGTGCTTTCGGTGCGTCCGGTCGAGCCGCGCGGACTCCTGCGTTTTCTTCGTCAGCCGGCCCTTGAGGTCGTCGCGCAACTTGACGCCCCGCAAGTTGTGCTCAGCGCTGTTTCGGCCGTGCCTGCGTTGCCGGCATCGTCGTCGCATGACCTCGATGGTTCGGCCCGGCAGCTGCCTCCGCCCACCACGACGCTTGGACTCACGGGTCTTTTGCGCCGCTCGGGTCTCTCCGAGCCCGCGCTCAACCGTCTGCAGTCGGCCGCCCAGTGGTCCGAGTTGGCGGCATTGCCGCTCCACCGGGCGTTGGCCGAAACGTCGCGGCTCTTGCGGGCCCAAGCCGACACTCGGCCGACGCGGGCCCCGCTTTCCCGCGCCGCTTTCATCGGCACGTCGGGCGTCGGCCGGACGACCTCCCTCTGCAAGTGGATTTCCTCCGAGGTGTTTCGCCGGGCCCGCCGCGGGCACGTCGTTTCCGTGGAGTTTGACCGGCCCAATCCGCTGGGCCCGTTGCCGGTTTACAGCGAGGCGCTCGGCGTGCCGCTGGCTCATTTTCCCTGCGAGACCGGCGCGGCCGTGCCCGGCGGGTTCGTCTACTTTGATTTGCCGGCGTTCTCTTCGCGGCGCCCTTCCGACAATGCGGCCTTGGCCGCGTGGCTTGACCGGGAACGAATCGAGGAACGCGTGCTCGTGCTCAACGCCGCCTACGACCGGCCTTCGCTGCGCGACGCCCACGCGGCGGGCCGCGATCTGGGCGCGACGCACCTGGTGTTTACCCACCTCGATGAGGTGCCGCAGTGGGGCAAGCTCTGGGACTACCTTTTCGACGAAGCCTTGGAGCCGCTCTTTCTCTCCACCGGCCCGTCGCTCACCGGCGAACTCGAGGACGATGTCCCCGGCGCGCTCGCCCGACGCACTTTGGCCGACGTTTGAACCAACATTTTTTTGCATGAAATTCATTTTCCTCTCCGGCGGTGTGGCCGGGTTTCTGACCGGCGGTCTGACGAGCCTCAGCTCCGATCACTCACCGCAACGCACGCTCCTCGATGCCGCGATCGGCTGCCTCCTTGGCGCGATTCTCTTCCGTTGGTTCTGGAGCATCCTCGTGGGTGGCATCCGTGAAACCCTCGTTCTCCGTCGGGCAGCGGCCGAAGCCGAAGCCGCGGCCGCCGCTTCCAAACAAAAATAATCTCAACCCATTTTTCCTATGAATACAGCCACTGCCCCCGCACCAACCCCTGGCATGGATGCCACGCCCGCCGCCGCCTGGCGCGCGTATCAGGGTGTTTCGCCGAGTGCCATTGATGAGAAGGAACTCATCGTGCGTTACCTCCCTTTGGTCCGCAACGTCGTCGACCGCGTAAAACTTAACCTCCCGGCGCACGTCGATGCCGACGATCTTTATTCGGTGGGTATCACCGGATTGATCGCCGCCGTCCGGAAGTTCGACCCGGAGCAAGGCAGCACCTTTGCGAGCTATGCAGCCATGCGTATCCGCGGTTCCATACTTGATGAACTCCGGCGCATGGATTGGTGCCCGCGCCGCGCCCGGGCCCGTTCCCGCAAGCTCAAGACCGCCATCAACGACGTCGAGCAACAGCTTGGTCGTGCCGCCACCGATACGGAGGTGTCCGCCGCGCTCGGGCTCGATGCGAAAGAATATGCCAAATGGGTGGAAGAGGCCAAACCGGTAACGTTCATCACGATCGATCAAGGCACGGAGAATCAGGACGGGGTGGGCGCGTCGCTGCACGACTTGCTCGCGGACGAGAACGACGTCACCGGCCGCGACAATCTGGAGAAAGCCGAACTTTTGAAACTTCTCACTCAACGAATCGCCGATTTGCCCGATATACCGAAGAAGATTCTCGCCATGTATTATTTTGAAAACCTCCGCCTCGCCGAGATCGCCGCCGTTTTCGGTCTGACGGAGTCACGCATCTGCCAGATACACGCCCAGACCATTCTCGGCCTGCGCGCCTATTTGCAGCGCGTTCGTGACCGTTGATCCGGCGCCGCAGCGCGGCGCTTCCTCTTTCGTATGTTCATCATCATCGGCAGTCTTATCGTCATCGCTTCGACCATCGGCGGCTTCATGCTCGCCGGTGGGAAACCCATTCTGTTGTTTCACCTTTCGGAGTTCGTGGTGATTCTGGGGATTGCGGGCGGCATGATCGTGATCGCCAGTCCATTTCATGTCCTCATGGAGGTGGTGCACAAAACCGTCGAAGCCCTGAAGGGCAAGGTCGAGGGCCGGAAGGAGTTCAACGAGCTGCTGATGTTGCTCTACGAAGTGTTCATGGTGGGCCGGCGCAACGGCCTGATCGCACTCGAGGAGCACGTCATGGATCCGAAGAAGAGCTCCATTTTCACGAAGTATCCCTCGGTGATGAATAACAAGGAGCGGCTCGAATTCATGGTCAACGGCCTCAAGCCTGTCATCGACGGCAAGATCAAGCCCGACCAACTCGAATCGCTCATGACAGCCGAGCTCGATTCGAAAGCGACCGAGGCCGAACATCCGCTCCACGTCCTGCAGCTCATCTCCGACTCGCTGCCGGCGATCGGGATTGTCGCGGCCGTTCTCGGCATCATCAACACGATGTCCGCAATCTCGGAGGGACCCGAAGCGGTCGGCGCCAAAGTTGCGGCGGCTCTCACCGGCACGCTCTTGGGCATTTTCTTCGCTTACGGTTTCGTCAGTCCGCTCGGTGCCCGGATCAAATCCAACATCGCGGCCGATACTGAATTCCTCAACTGCATCATGCAGGCGGTTGCCGGCTTCGCAAAGGGATTGGCCCCGCTCACCGCCGTTGAAATCGCGCGTCGCTCGCTCTCCAGTCACGTCCAACCCGGCGGAGCCGAGCTGGAAGCCACGCTCAAGAGCCTCGGCACGAAGTAGCCGCTCTCGCCATGGCCCGCAAAAAAGCAGCCGCCCACCACGGCGGCGCCTGGAAGGTCGCCTACGCCGACTTCGTCACGGCCATGATGGCGCTCTTTATGGTGCTGTGGATTTCTTCGCAGGATCAGAAAATCCTGATCGCGACGGCCCAGTATTTTCAGAACCCTTTCCGTTCGCCGATGGACGCCAGTTCGGGCGTCATGCCGTTCAACTCGAACAAGACGACAACGACGAGCGGGCAGGGTGAGGGAGACGAAAAAGAGGCAAGCCGGAGCAAACACATTCAGATGACGTTTTTGAACTCCGTCGCCGCCGACTTTTACCGCCTGCTGAACCTCGACCAAGACCTCGCCAACAAAACGATCGATGTCCAGGTCACGTCCGACGGTCTGAGAATCACGCTCTTTAACCGCGCCAAGAAACCACTCTTCGTGGGCGAGACGGCGGAGTTTACGGAGTGGGGCCGCTTCGTGATGCAGAACCTCGCGTGGAACATCGACCGTCATCAGTTCCGGGTTACGATCGACGGTCACACGCGCCGCCGCCCCGTCGGTTCGCCTGCGCCCACGGCCGACTACGGCGATTGGGAACTCTCGGCCGACCGGGCCAACACCGCGCGGCGTTCGCTCGTTCATTACGCGGTGGAGCCCGGCCTGATTGAACGCGTCACAGGCTACGCCGATACCAAGCCCATCGCCGGCGAGCCACCGGAGTCCGACTCCAATCAACGCGTCGCCCTTAGCCTGACCCTGAACGCAAAGTCCCGGCTGCGGGACAAAGTCATGATTGATAAAAAAGTGCCGATTCTCGCCGAACCCGCCGATGCGGTTGTGCCGCCCAAACCATGAAACCCTTTCTCTTTGGCAAAAAGGCACTGGATGCCGAGCCGTTGCGTCTTCCGCCGAGTATGCAACCGGCCATTGGGCCGGCTCGCGGCCAAAGCACGCGCCCCCCGTCGGCCAATCACGGCCACGATCCGGTGGTCGAAACGATCAAGGAAGGCGATAAAGTCGTGCGGCTCGTCATCACCTGCGGTTGTGGTGAGCGGATTGACGTCGAGTGTCTTTACCCGGCGGGAAATTAGCTCGTGACCCTCTGCCTCCCTGAGGGGGCGTGGTTTTTGATTGCAGGGTGAGCTGGGCAAAGAGCTCTTTCGTCGCGCCTAAATTTTGAGGCCTGGCTTCGTCTGCGCCCATTGGTTTCCGCCGCGGCTTGTCCCGGGTGGGCAAATCTTGCCGATGCCGGGGTCGGTTTGTTCGGTCGGCGATTTTGCAGGCTGGGTCCGTCGCTTAATTTTTTTTAAAGTGATGTTCTAAAGCGGCTTAATTGACGCTGTGAGAGAACGGCACGCGGTTGGCTTAGGTGGGCCTGTCCATGAATATCGGCCTCTACCAAAGTGCAGCTTCACTCTCCGCCCTGGAGCGTTGGCAGGACGCCGTTTCCCAAAACATCACGTCAAGCCAGAACTCCGGTTACCGCAAACGCACGATCAACTTCAGCGCCGAGTTTGCCGGCGAGCTCCAGATTGATCCGAAGGGCAAGATCGGCCGCGACTCCGGATTGCCCTCCGTCTTCCCGAAGACCAATGCCGGGATCAGTTTTGTTTACGGCGAGACCCAGCCGACCCGCCGTGAACTGGATGTTTCGATTCAGGGCGAGGGATTTTTCGAGATCCAACGCCCCGACGGCAGCAAAGTTTACACCCGCAGCGGCGAGTTCCGCATGAGGCCGGATCGGACAATTGTTACCTCGGGCGGCGATCTGCTGATGAGCTCGGCCGGCAACCCGATGCTGCTCACAGCGGCCGGTGGACCCGTCACGATCAATCCCAACGGCACGATTGTGCAGGGCGCGACGCCAGTCGGCCGGATCGGGGTCCAGAAATTTGCCGACAACGCCCAACTGCGGCCGATCTCCGGCGGCTTCTTTGTCGCGCCTGAGGGTGTTGAGCCCGAGGCGGTGGAAAAGCCCGAGCTACTTCAAGGCTACATCGAGGGCAGCAACACTTCCTCCCTCCGCGAAATGGTGGATCTCGTTCTCATTTCCCGGGCCTACGAGGCGAACCAGAAAATTATCGGCACCGTCGACCAGCAGATGGAAAAGACGCTTCAAGCCCTCGGCTAAGCCGGCCCACCCATGAATTCCCCAGATAAGACAACCGCAATAACGACTGACTTGGCCGAGCGCGCAATGGGGGCGCGCCGGCCTCAGTATTTCACCGTCCTGAGTCTCCAGCCGCACTTCCCATGAACCTTTCCCTTTATTCAGCGGCGACCGGCATGGAGTCGCAACAGCTCAATCTCAACACGATCGCGAACAATCTCGCGAACGTGAACACGCCCGGGTTCAAGCGCTCCAAGATCGAGTTTCAGGATCTGCTCTACCAGAAGCCGGCCAAAGCCGCCGGCGTCGATGCGGGTGGCGGTAATATCACCCCGACGGGAGTTGAAGTGGGCAACGGCGCGCGCGTCTCGGCCACCTCCAAGGTCTTTACCCAGGGCCAACTCACGAGCACCGGGGAGAAACTCGACCTCGCGATCCAAGGCGACGGCTTTTTTGAAGTGCAACGCCCCGACGGCACCGTCGGCTACACCCGCGACGGCTCGTTCAAACTCAACGCGCAGGGCACGGTGGTAAACTCCGACGGTATGCCGGTCCTGAGCGGATTTCAGGCGATTCCCGCCGGCACCAACGCCGTCACGATCGCCGAGAACGGCACCGTCACGCTGCAAAGCGCGAACGGCACGACCAGCTTCCGGCTCACCCTCACCCGCTTCGCCAACCCGGCCGGTCTTCGCAGCATGGGCGGCAACATTTACGAGGAGACTCCCGCCAGCGGCACGCCCGAGGCCGGCCAGCCCGCCGAGCAGTCTTTCGGCAGCATCATGCAGGGCTACACCGAGGGCTCCAACGTCAACATCGTTGAAGAGATGGTCGCGCTGATCATCGCCCAGCGCGCCTACGAGATAAATTCCAAGTCGATCCAAACCTCCGACGAGATGCTGCAAAACGTCGCCAACATGAAACGCTGATCATGAGCCCCAGTCTCCGCCTTTTCATTCTGGTCGTGCTGCTGCTGCTCGGGCCCACCGGCACCCTTTCGGGATCGAGCGCCGGGTCCCTCGCACCGGCGGTCGAGACCGCACCGGCTCCGTTCAACCGCGAACAATTGATCACCGATCTCGCCCGCGATCTCGGCGCGCATTTCAATCTCGAGGGCGAACTGCAGATTGAGTTGCCGCGCACTTGGGCGGCTCCGACCTCGGTCGCCTCGCACTGGACGGTCGAGATTGTGGAGTATCCTTCGCTCGCATCGTCGGCGATGTTGCTGCGCATCCGGGTCGTCGGCGACGGCGCGGTCATCGCGGATTCTTCGGTCGTCGTGCGTGCGGCCCATATCCGCGAGGTGTGGATTGCCCGTCAGCCCATCGCGCTCGGGGCCGTTTTTGACCCCGCCGTGCTTGATACCCGCCGGGTGGATCTCTTTCGCGAACGCGAGTCGCTGCCCACGTCGGCCGGCGACCGGAGCTTCATTTTCACCCGCGGAATCTCGGCCGGCCGACCGCTGGTCTGGCGTGACCTCTCCCGCCGGCCACTCGTGCGCAAGGGCGATCTGGTCGAGGTCTCCGTCAATGAAGGCGCACTCTCGGTCACCATGAAAGGCCTGGCCCTAGAAAGTGGCGCCCAAGGGGACATCGTCACCGTCCGCAATCAGCAATCCCGCAAAGATTTTGTAGCCGTTGTTACCCATGAAAACCGTGTCCAAGTCCGCCTGTAAACTTGCCCTTACCGCCGCGTTTCTCGCCGTCGGTTGTCGGGCTCAATCCCTTTGGCCTTCTGCCGGCCAAGGGCCGCAGGCGAGCATGTTTGCCGACCGCAAAGCCGCCTCGGTCGGCGATATTCTCACGATCGTCGTCAGCGAGTCCGTGGCGGCATCGAACAGCCAGAGCACGAAGTCCAGCCGAGATGCTTCCATCTCCGACGCGGTCTCCAATTTCATCTATCCCAACGGGAACATCAGCCTGAAACAGAAGGGAGTGCTGCCAAGCCTCGCCCTGACCGGCAAAGCCTCGAATTCCGGTGGCGGCGATATCAGCAACAACCAGAGCCTCTCCGCCCGGGCCGCGGTGCTCGTCTCCGATGTGCTGCCCAACGGCAATCTCGTGATCGAGGGACTCCGCGTGGTGACGTTCTCCGGGGAGACCCAATACGTCGTGTTGCACGGTCTGGTGCGGGCCAACGATATCACGCCCGACAACACCATCGCCTCGTCCAACATCGCCGAGGCCCGGCTTGAGTTTTACACCGAGGGCCAGCTCACGGACGCACAGAAGCGCGGCTGGTTTAGCAAGCTCTACGAAAAACTTCGCCCGATCTAGACTCGGAAATCACCCGCCATGACACGGATGTTATCCTTCATTCTCCGATCGGCGTTCGCGCTGGCGATCGCGCCCGCAGGCGCCTGGGCCTCGCGCGTCAAGGATCTTTCGGTCGTCGAGGGCGGTCGCGACAACCAACTCGTCGGCTACGGCATCGTGGTCGGCCTTGCCGGCGACGGTGATAGCAACGCGGCCACGACCCTTCGTTCCGTCGCCAATATTCTCCAGCGCTACGGCCTCACGGTCCCTGCCGCCGATATCAAGGCGAAGAACGTCGCCGCCGTCATGATTACGGCCGACATCACCGCCTTCATGAAGGCCGGCTCCCGCCTCGATGTTAACGTCGCCTCCATGGGCGACGCGAAATCGCTCCAAGGCGCGATCTTGCTGCAAAGCCCGTTGCTCGGGGCTGACGGCCGGGTTTACGCGGTCGCCCAAGGCCCGGTCGCCACGGGCGGTGTCAGCGGCGGCGCGGGCGGCGCAGGTGGCGCTTCGGTGCAAAAAAATCACCCTACGGTCGGCATCGTGAGCAACGGAGCCATCGTCGAGCGCGAGATCGTTGCCCAGATCGTGCGGGACAACACCCTGCGCCTCCTGCTCCATAATCCCGACTACATGACCGCCTCCCGGGTTGCCGATGCGATTAACACCAAGTGGCCTGCGACGGCTATTCCGGTCGATGCCGCCACGCTTTCCGTCACCGTGCCCGAGGACTACCGGGGCCGTGACGTCGCTTTCATCGCCGAGCTCGGCCAAGTCGAAAGCACGTCCGACACGCTGGCCCGTATCGTCATCAACGAGCGAACCGGCACCATCGTCGCCACGTCGAGCGTCCGTCTCTCACAGGTCGCGATCGCCCACGGTTCGCTCACGATCACCGTCACGTCCAACGTCGGGGTCAGCCAACCCAACGCCCTCAGCAACGGTCAGACGGTCGCCGTGCCCACCACGCAGACCGCGGTCAACGAAGCCAAGGGCGGCTTCACGGTCGTCAACGAGCCGCCGACCATCGAACGTCTCGCCGCCGCCCTGAACGCGCTCGGCGTCTCCACCCGCGAGATGATGGCGATTTTTCAAACCCTCAAGCGCTCGGGGGCCCTGCAAGCCGAGCTGGTGATCAACTGATTCCGATGAACGTCGAAGCTCTCACCTCCATGCGTCCGCTGGCCGTTGCGGAACCGCCCCAGCGCTCCTCCGCCCGCCCAGCGCCGGGTTCCGACGAAGCGGCGGCCGCCGACCGGAAAAAAGTGTCGCAGCAATTCGAGGCGATTCTCGTCCGCCAACTGCTCGGCAAGACCATGACCAAAATGCTCGGATCGGGCGACAGCACGGCCAGCTCCGTTTACGGCGACATGATGACCGATTCTTTGGCCACCCAACTCACCGCCGGTCCCGGGCTCGGTATCGGCCGAATGCTCGAAAAACAACTCGCGCCCCGTGGCGGAGTGCCGGCGGCGTTGCCGGCTAAATCCTCCCCCCTATGAAGTCACACTGGGAAATCATCGCGGAGGCCCTTCGGGCCGAACTCGCCGATTACGGCGGGCTTCTGCACCTTTTCGAACAGCAACAGCGCAGCATCTTTGCCCGCGACGCGGACTCGGTGCTCAGCTTCAGTCTCGCGATCGAGGCGCAAGCGAGAGCGCTCGCCGCCACGCGGGAACATCGTGAGGAAGTTGTAGCGTCGTTTGCGTTGCGTAACGGACGTCCCGCCAACAGCACGTTGCGCTCGCTGCTGTCCTTCATCGCGCTGGACGCCCGGCCCTTGGTCGAAGCGTTGATCGACGAAGTGAATCATCTCATCCACCGCCTGCGGCGCACCAGCGGGCATAACCAGACGTTGCTATCGCGGGTGGTAGAGGTTCATCAGGAGATGCTCACGCAGTTGCGGCCGCAGGCGTTTACCAAGACTTATTCGCCAGGTGGCCGCGTCTCCATCGCCGCTTCCGGCGGCACCGCCACGCTTCGGGTCGCCGGTTAAAGGGGTTCTAAATTTTCCTTCCGACCCACCGCCACCATGTCCGGCCTCTACTCCAGCTTAAATTCCACCGTCAAAGCCCTCGGGGCGCACAGCCGTGCGATCGAGACGGCGGGCAAGAATTTGGCCAACGTGGACTCGCCCGGCTACGCGCGTCAACGGGTGCAATACGGCGACCGGGGCACCGTTCTAACGCCCACCGGCGCCGAGAGCCTCGGGCTCGAAGCCCTCGGGATCGAGCAGATGCGCGACGCGCTGCTAGACCGTCAGGTGCTCCGGGAGACCTCACTCAAGTCAGGATTCGAGGCCGAGCAATCCGGTTACCAGCGCGCCCAGGCGGCCCTCGGGCAAAGTGTGGACCGCACGCAGGACACCAGCGATCCCACCGTCACCGGCAACGGGGTGGCCGGAGCGATTGACGGTTTCTTCAACGCCTTCCAAGGCTTTGCCGCCAATCCGACCGGCATCGGTGAACGCCAGGTATTGGTTCAACAGGCGTCGATTCTGGGCGACCGGCTGCGGTTGACGGACCAGCGGCTTGCCCAAGCGCAGACGGACTTGGATGCGACCATCGCGACGGACGTCGACGACGCCAACCGACTGCTCGCAACGATTGCCGAACTCAACGGCCAGATCGGACGCTTTGAGGTCAATCTTCCCGACTCCGCCGTCGATCTTCGCGACCAGCGACAGCTCAAGCTCGAGCAGCTCGCCGCTTTTCTGCCGATTGAAATCCGCGATCAGGCCGGCGGACAGATTCAGGTCGTGGTGAAAGATGGAACCGGCGCCGATGTGCCGCTCATCAACCTCGCCACCGTGACGGGCGCTGTCGCTTTTAACGGCACGAACCTGACCGGCGGTGCCGGCGCGGCCGCGCTCGCATTGTCTTCGGGTTCGATCAAAGGAGCGCTCTTGGCTCGGGATGGCGCGGTGCAGATTGCACGTGACCAGCTCGACCTCTTGGCCCGGCAGATCGTTACTTCGGTGAATGGGGCCTACAATCCCGCGATCGGCGGGGCCGGCAACTTCTTCGATCCCGCCGGCGTGACCGCGGCCACGTTTTCGGTGGCGACAGGGATCGCCGCCGCGACGCTTAAGCCGGGTGTTTCCGCCTCCGCCGGCGACAACACGATCGCCGCCGCCGTCGCGCGACTCGCCAATCAACGGTTTGCGACGGCCTCGGGCGACTCGATCGACGGGTCTTTCACCACTTATTTCTCCCAATCCGTCAGCAATCTCGGGCAGGCGCTTGCCGGGGCCAACGCCCGCGTCGAAGACCAAAGCAATATCGAAAAGCTCGTGCGCTCGCAGCGGGAGGCCCTGAGTGGAGTTTCGCTCGATGAGGAACTCGCGGATTTGCTCAAATTCCAACGTGCCTTCCAGGCCTCGTCCCGGGTGTTCAACGTGATCGACGAACTCCTCAACGGCGTCGTCAACCAGCTCGGCCGGTAATTGCGCCCTCTTTTCTCATGCGCGTCTCCACCAACACGGTCTCCGATCAGATCCTGCATCAGGTCCAATCGCTCGGCAGTCGCCAGGCCAAACTGCAGAATCAAGTCTCCACCGGGCAAAGAATCTTTGAGGCCGAAGACAATCCCGCGGCGATCGGCCGCGTCCTTAACTTGGAGAGTGAGCAGAGGCAGATCGGCCAATTTTCCCGCAATGTCACCCGTTCGTTGTCCATCAGCGAGGCTTCGTTCGCCGGCTTGCAGGCGATCAAGAAAGTCTCCGACCGCGCGACTGAACTCGCGGTGCTGGGCTCGGCGGTCAACGGGGCCTCCGCCTCCGCCGCCTATGCGAGCGAGGTTGACCAGCTGATCGAGCAATCGCTCCAGGCGGCCAATTCGCGGCTCGGGAACGACTACCTTTTCGCCGGCACCGCCGTCGATGCCGCGCCCTTTACGGCGACCCGGAATGCAAACGGCCAGATCACCGCGGTGGCTTACGCGGGCAATTCCGACCGCCCGTCGATTCCCGTCTCCGAAAACTCGAGCCTGACGCCCGGCGTGAGTGGCACCACGAACCTCGGTCTGCGCGATTTCATCAACAATCTGGTCGGCCTGCGCGACGCGCTGCTTGCCAACGCACCGGGCACCGTGGCGACGATCCAAACGAGTCTTATCGGGAACGAAGACGATCTTGTCTCCGCCATCGCGGAGCAGGGCGGCGTGCAGTCCCGGATCGAAGCCGCCAAGTCCCAACACGTGGCCCGGGCTTCGACGCTAGAGAGTCTGGTGTCCGCCGAGACCGACGCCGACTTGCCGTCGACCTTGGTGAAGCTGAACCGTGCCACCAACGCCTACGAGGCGGCCCTCCAATCGGGCGCCAAGATCATGCAACTTTCTCTCCTCGATTATCTCCGTTAACCATCATCCAAACTATGAAAGTCCTGCCAGAACTCTATCCCACTGATTTCGACATCCCTCCGGCGAACGAACTCATTCTGCCTCACGGCATCATCGGCTTCAGCCAGTTCAAACGTGCCGAGCTCCTCTACCTGCCCGATCATCTGCCGTTTCTTTGGATGAAGCTCGGCGAGCCGACGGATGCTCTGCACTTTATCGTGATCGAACCCGGCGGGATCGTTCCCGGCTACGAGCCCGAGATCTTCGACGAGGACGTGGCCCAGCTTGAGATTCGCGACCAAGCCGAGGCGATGATCCTCAACATTGTGACGCTCAAGCGGCACAATCCGGTCGAGGCCACGGCCAACCTCATCGGTCCCATCGTGGTGAACCGCCGCACGCGCGTCGGTCGACAGCTCGTCATCGCCAACTACTCCCGCTACAGCGCCCACCACGCCCTGGTCGAAAACTCGCAGGCCCTCCCGGTCGCCCGCACAGCCTGAGCCCGCCATGCTCGTCCTATCCCGCAAAGTAAACGAATCGATCGTCATCGGCGACAACATCGAGATCCGGATCAGCCGGATCGACGGTGACACCGTGAAGATCGGCATCGAGGCGCCGCGCGATGTGAGCATATTCCGAAAGGAAGTGCTCACGGCGATCGTCGCCAGCAATCAGGCGGCCGCCGTTCGCGCCGTCGCCTTGCCCAAGCTTCCGCTTGCTCCGAAAACGGCGCCCAATCCGCCGCGATCCGACCCGTCCAAATCGCTGGCCACCTGATCTGAGGCCAACGCTTCAACTCCACCGCATCCACTCTGTTTCCTTTCACATGAACACCATCACTTCTTCATCAACCGGCGCTTCCGCCGCTTTCGCCCCCGATTTGGGGCGCGCTTCCCGCCGTGCCTCCTCGGAGGCGACCGCCACGAACGAGCACCCGGCGGCGGCCGCCGCGCTGCGTATCGAGACCGAGAATCGTGCCGCAGCCCTCAACACGATCGACGACTTGGCCGGGGCCGAAGCGGCGGTCGCCTTGATGCGGCTCGCGTTGGCGGCGAACCCGGCCGAGGCGCGTGCGGCGCAGGGCGCTCCGTCACCGGAGAAGTCGCTCCGCCTGCTCGGCGATTGAGCCGGGCGGCGGACGTGGACCGCAGCGGTCTCGTGGAACCGCTGCTTTCGTCGGGTCGCCGTCCGGCACCGCGCCCGGGACAGCCGGGACACGGGCTCAACGGCCCGGCGGATTCGCGCTGAAGCGCCAGGCGCGGTTAAGGGCGTAAGCGAGCTCCTCGGTCGTGAAGGGTTTGGCGAGCAGTTGGGCGTGATGGAGCTCTCCGAGCGATTGCGTGGGCACTTTTGAAAAATAACCCGACATGATGATCACGGGCAGTTCGGGCAGTTTTTCCTGCATGGCGGCGGCGAGCTCGGTTCCCTGCAACCCCGGCATGGTTTGATCGGTGAGCAGAAGATCGGGGTGGGCGCCGGGTTCGTTCAGCGCCGCAAGGCATTTGGCCCCGGTGTTGAAGGTGCGGACCCGGTAGCCGATGCTCTCCAAGGCGAGCGTTATGAAGCGACCGACCAATTCTTCGTCGTCGACCACGAAGATCGACTGGCCGTTGCCGTTGGGTGGGCGCTCGGGCTCGTCGGTGAATGTCAGCGAGGTTTGCTCGGCGACCGGCAGATAAATGTGGAAGGTGGTTCCGACCCCAACGGTGCTCTCCACGTCGATCGCTCCGCGATGGGCCCGCATGATCCCGTGCACCACGGCCAGACCAAGGCCGGTGCCTTCGCGGCTGTTTTTGGTGGTGAAGAACGGATCAAAAATCCGGCGGATGGTGCCCTCATCCATCCCGTGGCCCGTGTCGCTGACATCAAGCCGCAGGTAGCGGCCCGGTGTCGCGCCGCTGAGGGTTGGGGCTCGCTCGGGGCCAATCTCGGTGGGGTGCATGCTGATCCGCAGGGTGCCACCGTTGGGGCGCATTGCGTGCGCGGCGTTGGAACCCAAGTTGAGCAGGACTTGGTAAATCTGTGTGGTATTGGCGAGCACCCGGCCGGCGTCCTCCGGGATGTCGGTCTCGATGACGATGTTTGCCGCCAACGTCGCGCGGAGGAACCGGCCGGCCTCCCGCAGGACAAGCGTGAGATCGACGGGCTCATGTTCCTCGCCGGAGGACTGGCGGCTAAAGGTGAGGATTTGTTCGACCAGGTCGCGGGCGCGCATGCTCGCTCCGCGGGCCTCGTTGAGACAGGCGCGGGCGGGATGGTCCTCTGGAATCGTGTCGGTGGCGAGTTCGTGATAGCCGATGATGCCGGTGAGGAGGTTGTTGAAATCATGGGCGATGCCGCCGGCCAGGGTGCCGAGAGTTTCCATTTTTTGCGCTTGGAAGAGTTGGCCCTCGAGTTCGCGGCGCGCGTTCTCGCTGTCGTGGCGGGCGGTGATGTCTTGGACGGCACCGCGCACCAAGACCGGACGATCCTCGCGCAGGACGGCCCGGCCGATCATGCGGACCCACAAGGCCCGGCCCGTGGCGGAGATGAACGGCAGTTCGAAATCAAAGACCGGTGAGGCCGCCGTGCGGCCGAAGAGTGCTGCCCGCAGGGTTGCCCGCGCCTCGGGGGTGAAGAAATTGAGGAACTGGTCAAGGTTGGGCTGCTGTGAACCGGGCAACTCGTGCAACGTGCGGGCACCTTCGCTGAGGGTGAGCTGACCGCTGTCGAGTTTGAGTTCCCATCCGCCGATCTGAGCCAACCGGCCCACTTGCTGGGAAAGTTCCTCGGCTTGGCGCAGGCGTTGTTCGAGTTGTTTCCGGGCGGTGATGTCGGTGTGCGTGCCGACCATGCGCAGCGCCCGACCGTCAGCCGAGCGACTGACGACTTTGCCGCGATCCAGCACCCACACCCAGTCGCCGGACTTGGATTGGATGCGGTGCTCGTGTTGGAAATAGGAGACCGCTCCATCGAGGTGGGATTGGTTGTTGGCTTCGAAATCGGCCCGGTCATCCGGATGCACGAGCTTGTGGTGCGCGGCGTAGTGCGTGGGAAGCTCGCCGAGCGCGTAGCCGAGCATCACCGAGTAGCGGGTGTCGTAGAAGAAGTGTCCGGTGGTGACATCCCAGTCCCAAACACCGTCGTTGTTGCCTTCGAGCGCGAGTTGCCAACGTTCTTCGATGAGGTGCAGGGCCGCCTCGGTTTTGCGTTCGAGGCTGATGTCGCGGTTGAGCCCGACCAATCGGATCGGGCGTCCTTCTGCATCCGTCTCGAGTTGCCCATGAGCTTCGATATGACGCACCGTGCCGTCGGGGCGAACGATGCGGTATTCGTTGCGGTAGCCCGCCTCCGCCTCGATGGCGTTCGGGTCGACCCGCTCCAACGCGATGCTTCGGTCTTCCGGATGGATGCAGTTGATCCAAGTGGCGCGTCGGCCGTCGAACGCTTCGCGGCTGATGCCGTAGATCTCCAGCATCCGATCATCCCAGTTGAGCCGGCCGGTGCTGAGATCGGTCTCCCAGACGCCGTAGCGCGATGAACGCAGCGCGAGTTGGAACCGCTCGTTGAGCTCCAGCAGGCGGCGGCTGGCGGCATGTTCTTCGGTGATATCGCGGTTGATCCCGACATACCTGACGGCTTTGCCTTTCGCATCTTTGAAATGGCGGGTGTGCGATTCGAGCAGACGCACGGCGCCGCCGGGCTGGATGATGCGGAAGGTGCTGCTGTAAGCTTGGCGATCGGCTTGGAACACTTCGTCGCGGCCCATCGCCCTCTCATGGTCTTCGGGGTGAACCCGGTCGGTGAAATCCTTGCGGGTGCCCGAAAATCTTTCGGGTTGGGTGCCGTAGATTCGATGCATTTTGTCATCCCACGTCATCCGGCCCGTCTCGACGTCGAGTTCCCACACGCCGAAGCCTGAAGAGGCGAGGGCGAGTTGGAGGCGCTCGTTGAGTTCCGCAAGTTGGATGCGCGACGCTCGCTCGGTCGTCACGTCGCGGTTCAGTCCGAACAAGCGCACCACCATGCCCTCGCCGTTGCGGGCGCGGAGCGTGTGCGACTCGATATGACGCTCGACGCCGTCGTCCCGAATGATCCGGAACAGATTGGTGTGGGAGACGGTGTCCGCTGGAGGGGAGTGTCCGTTTCGCGCGGCTTCCTCAAGGTCGTCCGGATGCAGACGCTTCGTCCACTCCGACCGTTGTTCGGAGAAATTTTCCCGACTGACCCCATAAAGTCGAAGCATGGTGTCGTCCCAGGTCATCCGTCCGGTGATGAGGTCGACTTCCCAAACACCGAAACCGGACGAGTCGAGCGCGAGTTGGAGGCGGTCATTGAGCTGTTGCTGCTTTTGGGTGGCGGCGATTTCCGCCGTTACGTCCCGTTCTGCTCCGGTGCAGCCCAGAAACAGGCCGTTTGCATCATATCGGGCGATGGCGCGGGAACGGATCGTGCGCACCTCGCCGTCGTTGGCGCGGATAATCCGGAACACCCGCTCGAACGAGCGGAGCCCGCGCTGGATTCCCTCCAAGGTGCGTTGGGCCTCGGCGGAATCCTCCGGGTGCAGACGTTGGACCCAATCGGCGTAAGTGCCCCCGAAATTCGACCGGGTGAGCCCGTAGATTTCGAGCATTCGATCATCCCATTCGCAGCGGTCGCTGGCGTAGTGGCCTTCCCAGACACCGAGCTCGGCGGCCTCGTTTGCCAGCTCCATGCGGCGGTTGGCAGCCTCCAGCCGCTGTTGGATTTGGCGTCGTTCTGTGATGTCGGTTTGGACCGCGATGAAGTTAATCAGCCGACCTTGGGCGTCCCGCACGGGTTGAAGATCGACGATGTTCCAAAAAGGCCGCCCGGTTTTGGCTTCGTTGGAAAGTTCGACATTACAGGCTTCCCCTTGGTTAAGGGCGTGGCGCAGCGTGCGGATTGGGTTCGGATCAAAGGTCGCCCGACTCAGGAAATCGGCCAGGGATTGTTCGCGCATCTCGGTCGCCGCGCATTTGGTCATGCGTTCAAACGCCGCGTTGACCCATTCGATTCGGCCCTGTGCGTCGCAGATGGCAACGCCGTTGGTGGCGTGGCTGGCCACGAGCGCGAGCCGGGCATTGGCCTCGGCGGCGGCCCGCAAACTGGCGTTGGCCTCCTGCAACTCGCGGGTGCGGTGGGCCACGGTTTCGGTCAAATGCACCGCTTGGTCCTGCAACCGGGCGGTGAGGTGAAGACGCGCTGACTCGGCCTGTTCGCGACTGTCGTTGAGATCGCTCGCCGCGCGGATCGAGACCACTGCGACCACGATTCCGCCGATGGTGGTCGCAGCGGTAAAGAGGCCCACCGCGAACACGACGCCGACGGTTCCGGTGGCCAACAAAATCAGGAATGCGCCCCAGATCAGCGGCGGTGTCACGATCAGACCGAAGAAGAGGCGCCGGGTAATGCTGCCGGTGGGAGTCGGGGCCAAAATAGTGCCGAGCAGCCGGCCGCCGCTCCGGAACGTAAGCGAACCAAGCCCGATCAAGAGCAGGCCGATGGCAAGTCTCGGCTCGAGCCGTTTTTGATGCGCAAATTGACCTTCGGTCACGAGGTCGATCGAGAGCAGAAAGAGCGAAGCTACCGCCGCCGCCAGGACCAGAATGGCGAACACCATGCCAACCCGCCGACGCGTGCGCCCCGAATCGCCCTCGGCGCACCACAGGGCGATCGCCGCAAACATCAGCACGATTCCGCCCCGGGGAAAAGCGGTGACCGCTGCGAAGCCAAGGTAGCCGGCCGTGAAATGGGCCACGAGTCCGCCGGCCAGTCCAAAAGCTAGCCCCGCGCAAACCCGGACAAAGACTCGTCGGCCGCCGCGCGCCACACCCCACATCGCCAGCCCGACGGCGATCAGGCAGACGGCTAGCGCCAATACCTTAGGGGTCTCTTCACCGCCGACCTCCCCAACCGAATGCGTCCCGGCGATCACTCCAACCAGGGAGGCGATGCCGATCGCGGCGGCGCCCAGTCCCAACCAGCCGGACAGATCTCGGATTTTTGCGTCAAGGGTCATGCAGGAGGAGACAACGAAAATTTCCGGGGATGGCGCAATTGCAACGCCGATCCTTGGGCACATCGCGGTCAGGTGTGCGGAGAGAAATCCGGCTCTAAGGTTTTGGCGCTAAAGATAACCCGTCACTGCGTCGATAGTCTGCACGAACCCGTCGAAAACCATGCATAACTCTCTCAAAATCATCCTCGCCGTCTGTCTCCTCTCACTCGTGTCGTCTCCCGCCCGTGCCCAAGCCAAGGCCGAACCGCCGGTTCCTGTCCGGATGGTGGCGCCCGATTATCCGCAAGAGTTGCGCCGAGAAGGCGTCGCGGGTGTGGTTATGGTCTCCTGCACCATCGACGAGAAAGGCGACGTGCAGGACGCCTCGATTGAAAAATCGAGCAATGCGACGTTCGACCGTCCGGCGCTGGCTGCGATCAGGAAATGGAAATTCAAGCCGGCGAAACTCGACGGAGCGGCGGTCGCCAAGAAAGTCACGATCCCGCTAAAATTCACGATCGACGAGTCCTGAGTTTGGGTGGCGAAAGTCCCTTCCCCCTATTTCCCTCGGAGTCCGAATCAAGACCATGAATCCCAAGCATCTCACCATCGGAAAGAAAATCACGTTCGGTTTCGGATTGGTGTTTGCCCTCCTCGCGTTGGTCGCGGGGATTGCCTACACCGCGCTGGGCGGGGCGGGCCAGCGGTTCGCCAAGTTTTCGGAAAGCGCACAGGAGACGCACACCGCGGCGACCCTCGAGTCGTCGATGCAGACGTTGAAACTGCGGGTAAACGAGTTTCTGACCAACGGTTCCACCGAAAGCATCGCCGCATGTGAGGCGGCCCAAGAAGAACTCACGACCGATCTGGAACGGGCGACGAAGCTGATGGTCGAACCGGCTCGAGCCGCGGAGATCGCCAAGGCGCGCGACCTTCTGGCGACCTATCGAACTGCGTTCGCCGACTTGGTGGCGAATCGCAAAGCCCGCGTCGCCGTTGAGAGCGACGTGCTGAACCCTCAGTCGAAGATCATCGCCGATGGCCTTCAAACCTTGCTCTCACAGGCGAGAACTCAGGGCGACATGAATGCGTCCTTCCAGATTTCCAGCGCCCAGCGTTCGCTTTTTGAGGGCTCCAGTTTGGTCAATGGCTTTCTGCTCACGGCTGATGCGACGAAGGCCGAGGCTGCAACGAAGGCACTCGGTGTCACCGCCGCGCAGATCGCCCGTATGGAGAAAGACCAAGCCGAGATGGAGAAGCTCGACGCGACCTTGAAGGACGAAGCCAAGACCAAATTGCTCGCCTCATTGCAGGCCGCGACTGCCGCCTACATCAAGGGCATCGGTCTGGTTTTGGAAGGGGTGCAGGCCCGCGACCGTATTCTCGGTGAGCGAATCAATCGGATCGCGCCGGAGTTCACGGCTGCGCTCGGTCGGGTAAAAGCTGCGGTGAACGCGTTTCAAACCGAATTGGAGGCAAGCACACTGCGGGAGCAGAAACGCACAGAAGTGATTGTTTTCGGGATCAGCGTCGGAGGGATCATTCTCAGTGCAGTCTTCGCCTGGATGATTGTGCGTGGAGTTACCAAAGGTATTACCGGAATCGCGGGACGCCTCGCGGCTGAGTCGGCCAAGGCGCAGGAGTCCGCGAGTCAGGTCGCCAAGGCCGGTCAAGGGATGGCGTCAGGGGCAGCCCAGCAGGCCGCTTCCTTGGAGGAGACCAGTTCTTCGCTGCACGAGATCGCGAGCATGACCACCCGCAATTCCGAGAACGCCCAAAGCGCCAAGACGCTGGCCAACCAGACGCGCAGCACGGCGGATGCAGGGGCAGCCGACATGGAGCAAATGAAGGCCGCCATGGGCGCGATCAAAGGCTCGAGCGCCGAGATTGCCAAAATCATCAAGACGATCGACGAGATCGCTTTTCAGACCAACATCCTCGCGCTCAACGCGGCTGTCGAGGCGGCCCGGGCCGGTGAGGCGGGTCTTGGATTTGCAGTCGTCGCCGACGAGGTGCGGAATTTGGCGCAACGGTGCGCCGGTGCCGCCAAAGAAACGGCCGACAAAATTTCCGCCTCCACCGAAAAGAGCGAGCAGGGCGTGCGCATCAGTGAAAAGATGGCCACGAATCTCGCCGCGATCGTTGAAAAAGCCCGCCAACTCGATGAGCGCATCGGTGAGATCGCCCAGTCTTCCCACGAGCAAAGCGAGGGCATCGGCCAGCTCAACAGCGCCGTGGCGAACATGGACAAGATCACCCAGGACAACGCAGCCGCCGCGCAACAATCTGCTGAATCGGGTGAGGAGCTGAAGCGTCAGGCCGCCCAAGTTCGTCTGGCGGTTGACGATCTTTTGCGGATGGCGCAAGGCGCCACCGATGGGGCGGCGGCACCGGTCCAAATCGAGCAAGGTGCCAAGGGCGCCCGGGCTTGGGCCCCGTCATCGGCTCAAAAGAAGAAAATGGCGGTTGGGTCGGCCCAGCGCCGTTCCACGCCGGTCGCCGCCTCGCCGACGGCGGATGATCTCTCGTTCAAGGATTAACCGCGGTTGATATCTGTCGCACCGGTCCGCCCCGGAACTCGGGGCGGACTTTTTTGTGCAACTATGCGACCGGCAACGACACTGGCCGCGCGCACCCAACGTGGCGGACAATCTCTTTCCGGCGCCGCTCAAGTTGCTCCCGAATTGGCCGATGAACCTGCGACACCATGGCATCGTTTTCGCCGCAGACCTCCCTCACGCATTCGGTTTTCCGCCGGGTGGTCGTGCCGGGGCTGTTGGTTCTGCTCTGCGTGCTTGGATATTTCATGGTTCCGTCTTCCGCCCAAGCCGGCGCGTCATGGTGGCTGGCGGCGGCGGTCGCGACGATTGGAACGTGGGCGTGGTTACGGGTGCCCGAGAAGCGAAGAGAGCGAGCGGCTCCCAGTTTTGGACCGGGTTTCGCCACCTTGGCCTTGGTGGCCGAGAAGACGACGTCTTCGGTGGTCATCACCGACGTCCTGGGTCGGATCGATTGGGTGAACGAGGCGTTTACGCGGCTGACCGGATACGAATTTTCGGAGGTGCTGGGTCGGCAGCCCGGGCGGCTGCTTCAGGGAGCCGAGACCAACCCCAACACGATCACCGAGTTCCGCGCCGGCTTGGCGGGCGGCAAGACGTTCGAGATCGAGATTCTCAACTACCGGAAAGACGGCCGACCCTATTGGGTCCAGATGAAGATCGATCCGGTCTGCGATCCGGATGGCCGGTTGCAGCACTGGATCGCGATCCAGACCGATGTGACGGCGCGGCGACGCATGGAAATCATGTCCACCGGGGTGCTTACCCACGCCGCTCATGGCATCATCGCCACCGATG
>CALSBN010000013.1:0-40915 GCA_943373185.1 Opitutus sp. GAS368
TGACCTCCGTGCTCATGCGCCCGCCCTCCTCGCTGCGGGAAAGGGCGTGCTCGATCTTGACGGCAGTTTCCTTGGCGGCCTGGGCGCTGCGTTGGGCGAGCGAGCGGACTTCCTCGGCGACCACGGCGAAGCCCATGCCGGCTTCACCGGCGCGGGCCGCTTCGACGGCGGCGTTGAGGGCGAGGATGTTCGTCTGGAAGGCGATTTCATCGATCGTCTTCACGATCTTGGCGACCTCGGCGCTGGACGATTTCAGCTCGACCATCGCGGTGTTGAGCTTTGTGACGGAGGCGGCGCTTTGGTCGGCGGCTTGGCGGGCGGATTGCACGACGGTTCGGGCCTCGCCGGCGCTCTGGGCGTTGCGCTTGGTCATGCTCGAAAGCTCCTCGATCGAAGCGCTGGTTTGCTCGAGGGAGGCGGCCTGTTCGCTGGCGCCCTCGGCGAGACTCTGGCTGGAGTCGGAGACTTGGGCGGCGGCGGCCATGATTTGTTCCGATCCCATGGTGAGGGAATCGGTCGCCTCCAGCAGGGGTTTCACGATCAGGCGCCGGTTCAGCCACACGAAGCCAACGATGATACCCATGGTAAGCAGGCTGACCCAGCTCACGCTTGAGAGCATGCTCTGGCGGATGCCGGAGTCGATCCGGCTGAAATCGGTCTTGAGGATAAAGGCGCCGTGCACCTCGCCCGCTTTCCAATTTTCCATAGGAAAGCCGAGGAAGTCTTTGCCGTCCTTGGTGGGGCTGTTGGCGGGGTCGCCATGGCAGGAGAGGCAGTCCTGCGTGAGTTTGACGGGGCGGGCGAGCACGATGGTGTCGGTCGCACGGTCGGCGGCAAAATACTCCGCGACGTCGCCACCCTTCAGCGCGGCGAGAATCACCGCTTCGGCGGGCGTGGGAAGATTCTTGGGGTTGCGGGCCTGATGTTTGGCGACGCGAAAATCAAAGCCATCCTCCTTCGCGGCTTTGCCGGCGGCCTCCCAAGCGGCTACCACGGGAATGGTTTTGTAGAGAGTGGAGCCGCGGAGATCGCCGGACCGGTGGTAGTCCTCCAGCAATTTTTTGCGGTCGAAGGCACCGCCGGCTCCGAGCGCCGAGATGCTCTCACGCACACTTTCGGCTTCGATGAGAGTGCTGTGCATCGTGCTGCGCAACATTTTCACTCCCTGCGCCTCGATCGCGTTTCGCTGGATGATGAGCGCGACGGTGATGGCAAGAAGGATCGAAGCGACCGTCGCGATGATGATTTTGGTTCCGAGTTTCATGGGGTGAGGGGACGGGCGGACGAATGCGCCACTGAGTCCTAACGACGCAAACGGAGCCGCCCATGAGCGTGGTAGGGAATTTCCCGATCCCGCAGTGCGGTCCGGATCCGTCAGACACGATCAGCGGGCGGTGATCGGCGCCGCGACAACGGAGTCGCCGAAGCGCATCCCGCCCGGAAGTGCGGGCCCGGGAACTCTTCTGACGGGGAGGAACCGCCGTCAGCTCTTCGCAAGGCCTTCGCGGAGGGCGAGGCGGGTGAGATCGGCGAGATTGTCCACCTTTAGCTTGGCCATCAGGTTGGCGCGGTGAGCCTCGACGGTCTTGGGACTAAGGCCGAAATTGAAAGCGATATCTTTGACGTTGTGGCCTTCGGCGAGCCGTTGGAGCACTTCACGTTCACGGGCGGTGAGCAGGTCGGAGATCCCGGAAATCCCGCCCTCGTCCAGCAGCCCCATCAAGCTCGGGCTGAGGAAAAATTTACGGCAGCCGGCGGCTTCGATGGCGTCTACGACCTCGTCAAATGCATTATGCTTGAGCACGTAGGCGTCGACTCCCGCCTCAACCGCTTGAGCGACAAAACGACGCTCGTCGTGCGACGAAAGCATGGCGATTCCGCCGACGAAGCCGGCGGCCCGCAACTGCCGTGCGGCTTCGATGCCGTTGAGCAATGGCATTTCAATATCCAAGATCACGACGTCGGGTCGGAGTTGGAGCACGAGTTCCACGCCGGTGTGGCCGTCGGGCGCGGTGCCCACGACTTTGAATGCGGGATTGCGTTCCAACAGCACCGTCAGGCTGTCGCAGATGATTTTATGGTCGTCGACGATGATGATATTCACACGGGAAGTGTGGGCGATGCGCGGCGAAGAAACGAGTGCGATTATGACAAAAAGGCCGCGGGGACCGAACTTGGGCGGTTCAGACCGATGCCCGGGCGGATCGCGCCCGGGCGAGGGCGGCGGCGACTTCGGCCGGTTTGATCGGCTTCGTCAGGTAGTCGTCCATGCCGGCGGCGAGGCAAAGCTCGCGGTCGCCTTCCATGGCGTTTGCGGTCAACGCGATGATCCACGGCCGGTGGGCACGTTCGGGATAGGTTTCGACGAGCAGGCGGGTGGCTTCGAGTCCGTCCATCTCGGGCATCTGCATATCCATCAGGATCACGTCGTAAGTTTGGCGGGCGACGGCGGCGACGGCTTCGAGACCGTTGGCCGCAAGATCGGCGCGGAAGCCAAGTTTCGCGAGCAGGTGCAGGGCGACCTTTTGGTTTACCACGTTGTCCTCGGCCAACAGTAGTCGGTCGGGCTGGGTTTCGCCGGCGGGAGCGGTTGTGATCACGACCGGCGGGGCGGCGGGATCTTCGTGGGCCAAGCCGAGGGCGGTCGTTACGGCGGCGAAGAGTTGGGCGGGCTTGGCCGGTTTGGTGAGCTGAACCGCAAACAGGCGGGACGCCTCGGGTCCCGGACCGTGGCCGAGCGATGAGAGCAAAATCAAGGGCAGCCGCGCGCCGGCGGCCGTGCCGCGGATCTCGCGGGCCAGCATCGCGCCGTCGAGTTCCGGCATGAGCATGTCGAGAATCGCGAGATCGAATTCTTCCCCGGCGGCGAGGCGGGCGAGGGCCTCCCGACCGGTCTGGAGCGTCGTGGGCCGGAGGCCCCATTTCTCACCAAGAGTGGAAAGGATGCGGCGGCTGGTGGAGTTGTCATCAACCACGAGCAGGCGTTTGCCGTCGAGCTGGGGGCGGGGAGCGACCCGCACGTGTTTCGGGCCGGTGGGAGCGGCCTCGACCGTCGCGGTGAAATGGAAGGTCGAGCCGCGGCCCGGTTCGCTTTCGAGCCACATCCGCCCGCCCATGAGCTCGGCGAGCCGTTTGCTGATGGCGAGGCCGAGGCCGGTGCCGCCGTATTTGCGGGTCGTGGAAGCATCGACCTGGGTGAACGACTGAAAGAGCCGGCCCTGGGCCTCGACGGGAATGCCGATGCCGGTGTCGCGCACGGCGAAATGCAATTGGGTTCCCCCGGAGGGCAGGACTTCGCCGGAGACGTTGACCTCGACTTCGCCGTGCTCGGTAAACTTGAGGGCGTTGCCGACAAGGTTGACGAGGATTTGACGGAGACGCGTGGTGTCGCCGCGGACTTCGACGGGGGCGGGCTCGACGATTTCATAGAGGAGGTCGATTCCCTTGGTGGCGGCGCGCGGCGCGAGCAGATCGAGGGTGCCCTCGACGCAGGCGCGGAGGTTGAAGATTTCCTGCTCCAATTCGAAGCGGCCGGACTCGATCTTGGAGAAGTCGAGGATGTCGTTGATGACGGTGAGCAGATTGTCGCCGCTGTGGCGGATGATCTCGGTGAACTCGCGTTGTTGCGGAGTCAGCGGAGTGTCGAGGAGGAGGGACGTCATACCGATCACGCCGTTCATGGGCGTGCGGATCTCATGGCTCATCGTCGCGAGAAACTGACTCTTCGCCATGCTGGCCTGCATCGCTTCCATCGTGGCCTGCTGGGCTTTGACGATGGCGTTTTCGAGCTGCTCGTTGAGTTGCTCCGAAGCCGCTCGGGCTTCTTGAAGCGGGGTGATATCGGTGAGCAGGCCGAACCACACCTTGGTGCCATCCTCACGCAGCGATGCGGCGGAGCGGGAGTTGATCCAGCGAACAATGCCCTCCGGCGTGACGATGCCGAAACCCGCGTTCCAGCCGGTGTGCTCGCGGATGGCCTCGTCCATCGTGGCGCGCACGCGGCGCCGGTCGTCGGGGAACACCGACGCGAGGATCAACGCCGGACGGGCCATGACGGTGGCGGGATCGCGGCCGAAGAGTTCGGCGAACCCCGCGCTCAAAAAAGGAAACGACCGACGCCCGGTGGGCGAGACCTCGAACTGGAAAAACACGCCCGGCGCCTGGGCCATGATCAGGTTGAGGCGTTGTTCGCTGGCGGCGAGGCGATGCTCGGCCTCGCGGCGCGCGGTGATGTCGGTCTTGATCGCCATGAAGCCGGAGACTTGTCCCCGGGGGTCGTGCAACGGTTGGACTTCGAGCGCCAGCCAGTAGGAGCGACCGGACTTGGCGTAGTTCAGGATTTCTTCGGACCAGCCTTTGCCGGCGGCGAGCGCGGTGCGCATCCGGGCGACGGTGGCCGGGTCGGTCTCGGGCCCTTGCAAAAATGAACCGGGCGTGCGGCCCCTGACCTCGGCGAGCAGGTAACCGGTGAGACGTTCGAAGCCGGCGTTTACCCAATCGATGCGGCCGTGGGCGTCAGTCAGGATAACGGCGTTGTTGGTGCGGCTTGCGACCAACGCCAGCCGTTTTGCCTCGGCCTCCGAGCTGCGCAAACTCCCGGTCATCTCCCGGGCCAGCGCGATCGCACGGGATTGGCTGAGACCCAGATTTAAAATGAGAAGCCCGGCGAGCAGGCTCGTGAGGCTGCCGCCCAAGCCGATGGCGACCGGAGCCGTGTGATCGACGGAGGCTTCGAAGGCGGGCGTTGAGGTCAGGACGATGGTCCAGTTGCGCCCGCCAACGGTAATCGTCGCACGATGTTGAAAGCGGGGTGAAGCGTTGTTGGGGCGGTTGGACGGCGCCGGAGTTTCGAAGATGAGATTAAAGGGCCTCGGCAGTCCAATATCGAGAACCTTGAGGGTGAAATTGCCCCCGGCGGTGCGGGCGATCTCCGACAAGATCAATTCCGGCACGACCGGAGCGTAGAGCAGACCTTGCAAGGTTTCCCCGCGTTCCTCCGGTGAAACGGGAACGACGCCGGAGCGAAACACGGGCAAGAGCCAAAGGAAGCCCTGGCGCATCTCGGCATCGCAAAGCAACGGGACGCGTCCGCTGAGCGCGGCTTCCCCGGTGCGGATCGCGCGCTCGATCGCTTCGAGGCGGACGGGTTCGGCGCCGTGGTCGTAGCCCCAAGCTGTCCGGTTGGGGGCAAGCGGATCAAGGTAACTCGTTATGTAGCGCAGAGGCGCACCGCTTGGCGGATGCACCGTGAAGTCGGGGGCGTGGTCGGCACGTTGCGCGGCCACGTAGTCGTTCAAGGCGGGCTGCGGAACGCGCTCGATAAAGCCGAAGGCGAGAACGCCGGGAAACTCTTTCGGCAAATCCCGCGAGGCGAAATAGGCGCGAAACTCGAGCCGGCCGACCGTTTTGTTGGCTGCATAACCCCCCCTGGCACCCTTGAGCCCGTAGATGGGCTGGTGGATTTTTCGCTCAAACTGCTGGATGAGCAACTCGGCCCGATGGGCGAACTGTTGCGCGGTCCGCTGGAGCTCGGCGGTGCGGCTTTGACGCACGACGAGCGCGGTCAAAATCAAGCCGACCACCAAGGCACCCGCACTCATCATCAACCGTGCACGATGGTGTGAATTGCCAAGCTCCGGTGGAGTAGTCGCGGGAGGGGTCATACGAAGATCGAGTCGGCGATGTGCCTTCCGGTGTCCGGGAGGTTTGCTCTGCGGTGGAACGCGGGGGGCGTGCCCGCTCGTCGTCGACGATCGCGGTGAGCAAATTCGGGTGGGAGCATGTTGAGGTGGGGCGTATCTCCGCAGAAACGGAGAAACGGATTCTGATAGGTCGGTCGATTGTCGCCGGACTTTAGCCCGAATTTATCGGTGAATTCCCTAGGACCCCACGAAGTGGGGGCCGGCGCCGGCGGGAATCGACCCGGTCAAGATTTGGGCACAAAAAAACCCTCCCAAGTAAAGGGAGGGCCGATCGGACCAGGTTGTGAGGGACTCAAATCGCGTCGGCCTCGCCGGACGCGCGCCGCAGCGCTTCCAAGTGGGAAAGCAGGCTCAGAGCTTGATCGGCTTTCAATGCAGCTGGGAGAAAATCCAATTGGTTCGTCAGGGTTCGCAGCACCTCGCGTTGAACTTGGGCGAGATCGGCGTCGCCCATGGCCCACTGTGGAAAGGCCCGGGCCGGAATTTCGCCGTAGCTGAGCAAAGTGACGTTTGTGTGGCGGGCGTCACGGCTGATGGCCCGATAGATTCCGTTGACGGCGGTGGCCGGTCCCTCGAGCGCCTGCAAAAAGTGCCGGGAGTCGAAGCACAGAAACCCGGTGACACCCGCTGAAGGATTACGTTTTTTGGCGGTGTGAAGGATTTGATGCACGGCGTCCAAGGTGAGCGGGCCGACGGATTCGCTGCAGTAAAGGAGACGGACGAGGTGCATGAGGGCGGGGTAGAAAAGTATTCGACGCGGCGGCCCGATTCTTAAGGGAAATCGCATTAGGATGACCGACGCAGGCGACGGAGGTTCGGGCCGCTGCCAATCGCCTCAGGCGATCGGTTCGATTTGAATGTGCGTGTCGAGCCGCGTGAAGGCGAAGGTGCGCTGGATGTTGGGGCTCGTGACGACGGCGCGGGTTTTGGCGCCGCGCTTTTTGGCTTCTTTGTAAAGACCCACGATGAGATTGAGTCCGACCGAATCCACCATTTTGGCGGCCGAGAGGTCGATCACGAGCGTGGTCCAGCCGGCGGTTTTGACCGGGGTGGTCTCGAGGAGGGCAAGGAACTCGCGCTGCAGATTGTCCGAGTTGGTGCTGAGCACATCGCCGGGGAAGGACAGTCGGAGAGACTGGGCGGCGGGATCGATTTGGTGATGCATAAAGAAGGGCGCGGATTCAGAAGGTGAAATCGAGGGTTAGCTCGGCGCCTCGGCGGGCGATCGTTACCCGAGTGGCGAGGCGATGGATCAGGGCCAGCCCGCGATGCAGGTCGGGCAATTCTTCATCTTCCAAATGGCCGATCCCATCGAAGGCGTGGCCCGGGCCGGAGTCGCTGACGGTGCAACGCACTTGGTGCCGGTCGGGTTGGGCAGTGACCGTGAGGGTGGCCAGCTGCCCAGGCTCGGCGTGGCAGCCGTGCTTCAGGGCGTTGAGAACCGTTTCCCGGAGCGTGAGCAGCAGATCGTAGCAGCGGGATTCCGAGAGCTCGGGCAAGGCGAGTCGCAGGCAGCGTTCCCAGCGAATTTGCAGGCGGTTAATTTCGGTCACTTGGCCCCCGTGGTAGGTGTCGTGCAGCAGGGGCAGCCAGCCGGTCCCGGCGGTCGCGGCGAGATGGATGCGGACCGCGAGGACGTCGTCGCGGGCGCGGGAGAGTTCGGCGAGGACCTCGCCACGAAGCCGAGTCCGCAGGAGCGCGGTCGCGAGGCTGCAAGGATGGACCTCAAGCGTCTCCGCCAAGTCCTCCAGTCCGTCGGTCCATATCCAGAGCTGCCCTCCATCGGGCACGGTGAATCGGGTGGGCTCGCCGATGGGGTCGTCGAACCAGCCGAGGGGGCTTTCGACGGGAGCGCGAGCGGGGGCCAGCTGCCCGGAGGAGCCGACCAGCCATAACTGCGGAATTCCGTGGTTGCTGAGGGTCGCGGTGCCGAGCGATCGATCCACGAGAACGGCGCAGGCGCAGACGGATGGGAGGGTGCGGGTCGCGGTGGCGGCCGCGCGGTGGCTCCTGTCCGAGAGGAGAAACCGGTTGAAACGCTCCAGCACGCGGGTGATCGGGCGGTCGGATTCGACCATGCCACGCGCCATGCCTTGGAAATAGGCCGAGATGAAGGCGGCGGTCAGATCGTGGCCCGATACATCGGCGGTGAGCACGAGGAATTGATCGGGCGCGAGCGGGAAAAAATTAATGAAATCTCCGCCGGCGGCATGGCAGGGGTGATAGCAAACCTCGAGGGTGGCCAAGGCCTCCGGATCGAGGCCGGACATTTCGTGCTGGGTCTTGCCTACGTTCCGCACGGCGCGTTCGTTCTCGGCGAGCCGCCGACTCCGGGCCGTGGCGGCGATGGCGGCGGAGAGAGCCGGCGTGAGCTTCGCGGCGGCGATCGGCTTGTCGAGAAAGTCGCTCGCTCCGCCGCGCAGGGTGGCGGCGACAAGCTGGCGCTCGGTCGCGGCGGTGAGCATGATAACCGCGAGGGTGGGGTCGTGCTGCTTCAGCCAAAGCAGCAGTTCGAGACCGCTTTCGCCGGGCATGTTGTAGTCGGTGATGACGCAGTCGATGGCGGCGGAGCCGAGGCGGGCGACGAGCAAGCGGGCGGCGGCGGCGCTGTTGGCGACCAAAGCGCGGTGGCCGGTCTGCTTCAGGTGCTGTTCGAGCAGCCGGTGGGTGATCGCTTCGTCGTCGACTATGAGAACGACGGGGGGTGAAGGGGCGGGAAAGGGCGGAGTCATGCGCTGGCGGAACGGGTCCGGAAGGTTGAACCTTCCAGGGAGATCGGTAACTCTGGAGCGGAGTGTAATTCTTTCTCCCCGTTCGCGATGGTGCGCTGCATCGGACGCGGAACAAACCGTTCTCTCCGTTCAGTCAGTCCCCGGCCTGGGCCGCAGGTTTGCCCTCAAGAGTTTTGGCACCGCGCCGATAGGTGAATCTGAGGCTTACGCAGCGTCGTCACTCTGCCTGCTCTCAAACCAAGTCGCCCAGCCTGACATGAATCCGACCAAGGAGACACTTCTCAACGCGCTGAAACACATCGAGAAGTTCAGCCCGGCGCCGATGATTCTTTCCAACGCAATGTCGCTGGTGAGTGATCCGCGTTCGGATATCGGCACCTTCGCGGCCCTCGTGGCCCGGGATTCCGCACTCGCGACCGATGTCATCCGTTGCGCGAACAGTGCTTTTTTCGGCGGCGAGCCCTGCGGCAATGTGTTCGAGGCCGTGCAGAAGATCGGGCTGCGCGAGACGATGCGGGTGCTGAACCTCGCCGTCGCGCGAATCGTGGGCCAACGGGATCTGGCCTGTTACGGAATTCTCGGCGCCGACTACTGGGCCGAGAGTTTGTTCAACGGACTTTTTTTGCACACGCTTGCGCGGGAGACCGGCCGAAACGATCCGGAGGAGGCCTACACCGTCGGCTTGCTCCGCTACATCGGCCGGCTGGCGATAGACCAGACCATCGAATCGGTGCACGGTGGGCTGTTTTGGGACCGACAGGAAAGCATCTCGAAATGGGAGCGAGACAATGTCGGATTCACCCAGGCCGAAGCCGGAGCGATGATGCTGACGAAGTGGAATTTTCCCGCCGCAACGGTGAGCGCCATCGGGGCACAAGACGCGCCGGCGGCGTTGGCCGAACACAGCTGGTTGGCTGACGCACTTCATTTCACCACGGCGTTGCTGCCCCAAGGGGTCGGCACGCCTTTCTTGCCCGCCGTCGGTTCGACGTGGAGCGCGAGTCCGATCACCGATGATTTTATGCGGCGCCACAAACTGTCCGCCGATGCGGTCGATGCGATCCTCCGGGCGACGAGCGAGTCGTTTGACGAGATCCGGGCGAACTTCGGTATCTGAGGGTCTGCTACTTTAGACGCTTAACGGCGACGAGGGCGTCGCCGCTCCAGGGCGCGTGCACTGCGGATCAGCCGGGCTTGGCCTACACTTAATGCGCACTTACGCCCATACTCAGGCGACGTTGGCATCGCTCGCTGCTGGGTAGTCGTGACCGGACGACACGCGCCCGGGTCAGCGCAGAAATGAGCTCCTCGGCCTTGAGCGGCTTGCTGATGTAATCGTCGATACCCGAGGCGAGACACAGCTCCTTATCCCCTTCCATGGCATGGGCGGTCAGGGCGATCATCCACGGCCGTTGCTCGCGATCCGGATAGGTCTCGATGATCCGACGGGCGGCATCAAGTCCGTCCATCTCCGGCATCTGGATATCCATCAAAATGACATCGTAATCCTGACGTTCAAGGGCGGCGAGCACCTCCAAACCCGAGGCGGCTAGATCGGCCCGATATCCGAATTTTTTCAGCAGATACATGGCCACTTTCTGGTTGGCCACATTGTCTTCGGCCAAAAGCACCCTTGGGGTTATGATCTCGGGTGGCACGGGGGGAATTCGGGTCTGGGCGATTTCTACCGGGGCCTCGGGACCTGCGATGCTGATGCAAGCCAGCGCTTCAAGCAATTGGGCCGGCTTGGTGGGTTTGTGCAAATTGGCGGAGAAAATCTCCGATTCTCCGGCCTCGGCGAATTGACCGAGGGAGGAAAGCAGCAGCAGAGGCAGCCGGGCGCCCAAGGGTAACGCCCTGATCTCCCGGGCAAGCATGATCCCGTCCATCTCCGGCATTTGCCGGTCCAGGATTGCGAAATCGAAGCGCCGGCCGGCGCCGATCAGTTGCAGAGCCTCCCGGCCGGTTTCGAGCGCGGTTGTTTCCAGCCCCCAATGGTGGGCGAGGGACGTGACGATCCGACGGCTCATCGAGTTGTCATCGACGATGAGCAACTGCCGGCCGCGGATTTGGGCGGCGCGCCACGCCGGGATCGCTTTCCGGAACGAAGCCAGCGGATCGAGGGCGATGGTGAAGAAAAAGGTGGAGCCGCCGCCGGGGGGGCTGTCCAGCCACATGCGGCCGCCCATCAATTCGGCCAGACGTTTGCTGATGGCGAGACCGAGGCCGGTGCCACCGTGTTTGCGGGCGCTCGAGGCATCGACTTGGGTGAACGAATTGAACAAGCGGGCTTGCGCCGCCGCCGGAATGCCGATGCCGGTGTCGCGCACCGCGAAGCGCAGCAGGTTGTTTGCGGCGACGTTTGGCTCGCGGGCGACCGTGACTTCAACTTCTCCGCGCTCGGTAAACTTCAACGCTTTGCCGACCAGGTTGACCAGAATCTGGCGCAAGCGGGTGACATCGCCTCGAAATTCGCAGGGCACGTCTTCCGCGATCTCGTAGGCAAGCTCGAGGCCCTTCTCGGCCGCGCGTGCCGCCAAGATATCCAGGGTGTCCTCAACACAGCCGCGGATTTCGAACACCTCCCGTTCGACCTCCAACGTTCCGGATTCGACCATCGAGAAATCGAGGATGTCGTTGATGATGGTCAGGAGGCTGTCGCCGCTTTGGCGGATAGTTTCGACGAACTCCTTCTGGTGCGCGGCCAGCGGTGTGTCCAGCAGCAGGGAGGTCATGCCGATCACCCCGTTCATCGGCGTGCGAATCTCGTGGCTCATCATGGCGAGGAACTGGCTCTTGGCCCGGTTGGCGGCATCGGCGATCCCGGCCAGGCGGCGGGCCTCGTCGGCGGCAGCGGAAAATTTGTGACTGAGATCCTCGGCGGCGGCCCGCGCCGCTTCCAGCGCCGTGATGGTCTCGCGCTGCTGTCGGTTTGTGCGCCTCAGTTCCGGCAAGCCGACCACGCTTCGGCTGAGCACGCGCAGGGCCCGGCCTTGCTCGGCGCTGAGTCCGCGGGGTTTTTGGTCAATAACGCACAGGGTGCCCAAGGCCAGCCCGTCGCCGGTCACCAAGGGCGCCCCGGCGTAGAAGCGGATATTCGGCTGACGGGTAACCAAGGGATTTTGGGCGAAGCGGGCATCGTTGGATGCGTCCACCGCCACCATCACTTCGTCGGCTGCCATGATGGCGTGGGCGCAGAACGCGAACTCGCGGGGCGTTTCCATGACCTCCAGGCCAACCCGCGCTTTGAACCACTGCCGGTCGGTATCGATCAGGCTGATGAGGGCGATGGGGACTTGGCAGATTTGAGAGGCAAGCAGGACAACATCGTCGTAGTCGCCCTCCGCGCGGCTGTCCAAGACGTCCATTGATCGCAATTCCGCGAGGCGGCGTTCTTCGTTTCTTGGGATGGGGCAAGGCATAAGATCGGGCGCTTCAAACCTCGTGACAAAGGTTGCTGTCCGGTCCGGCGCACGGCGTTTAACTCGTCGCGTTCCGGATTGGGTGATTCAGGAATTCGCCAATCAAGTTCAGGAAATACCTGACCAAAACGACCCGGTCCCGGCGCGTGTGCCGGAGCGGCCGCAGCGCAGGGGCGACGAGATTGGCAGAACCCGGAGGGAAAGGCCGCCTCTGGGGGTGGGGCGCCTTGGACGCAAACGCCCGGCAGGGTCGCCTGCAAGCGGGCTCCAACCGGGCGCGGCTCAGATTGAACTCGAGTTCACTTTAGCGTTTAAGATTGGCCGCATCGACGACCGCTTTGAGGGCGGCGGAGAGGCGGGCCAATTCTTGGGCGGCGGCGAGGGTGTTGTTGGCGCCCTCGGTCGTGCTCTTCGCGGCGGTCGAGACACTGGTGATGTTCTTCGAGATATCGACGCTGCCCTTGGCGGCCTCGGTGGCGTTGCGGGCGATCTCGTTGGTGGTGGCCGATTGCTCCTCCACGGCGCTGGCGATGGTGTTGGAGATGTCGTTGATCTGGCCGATGACCTTGGCGATCTCGGCGATGGCGCTGACGGCGCTCTTGGTGTCGCTCTGGATCGCTTCGATCTTGCCGCTGATGTCTTCGGTGGCGACGGCGGTTTGCTTGGCGAGTTCTTTGACCTCGTTGGCGACGACCGCGAAGCCCTTGCCGGCTTCACCGGCGCGGGCGGCCTCGATCGTGGCGTTGAGGGCGAGGAGATTTGTCTGTTGGGCGATCGAGGTGATGACCTTGATCACCTTGCCGATTTGGACGGAGCTCTCGCCGAGTTTTGCGACGGTGCGGTTGGTGTCCTCGGCGACCTTCACGGCGGAGGTGGCGACTCGGGCGGCGTCGTTGGCGTTCTTGGCAATCTCCTTCACGGAGGCGCTCATCTCCTCGGCGCTGGTGGCGACGGTGGCGACGTTCTTGCTGACCTGCTCGGACGCCGCGGCGACGACGTTGGACTGGGCGGACGTCTCCTCGGAGTTGGAACTCATCTGTTGGGCGACGGCCGACAACTCTTCCGAAGCGGAGGCGAGCGATTGGGCATTTTGACTGACGGATTCGAGGGTCAACTTAAGGGCGGCCTCGCCCTGCTTGCGGGCGGTGATGTCGGTCGCGAGTTTGATCACGCGGGAGACCTTTCCGTTGATATCGAAGCGGGGGTTGTAGGTGGCTTGGATCCAGATTTCTTTCCCGCCTTTGCCGAAACGTTGGAATTCGGCGGTCTGGAATTTACCTTCATTCAGATCGGACCAGAGTCGGGTGTAGTCGGCGCTGGCCGCGTAGCCGGGATCAACGAACATGCGGTGATGCTTGCCTTTGATTTCGTCGAGGCGGTAGCCGACGCAGTTAAGGAAATTATCGTTGGCTGTAACGATGGTGCCGTTCGCTTCGAATTCGATCACGGCTTGGGTGCGGTTGGCCTCGGCGAGTTGGCGCTCGTTGTTCATCGAGGCCACCTTGGCGGCGCTCACATCGGTGGCGATTTTGACCACTTTGAAAACCCGGCCCATCTCGTCCTTCACCGGAGCATAGACGGCCTGAATGTAGATATCGCGGCCGTCCTTGGTGATGCGGCGGAAGGTGTCGATCTTGCTGATCCCGTTGGCGAGATCCTGCCAGAAATTGCGATACTCCTGGGTCGCGGCGTAGTCGGCGGGCACAAAGGTGCGGTGGTGCTTGCCCTTGATCTCTTCGATCCGGTAGCCGAGGGCGGCGAGAAAGTTCTCGTTGGCGTTGAGCACGGTGCCGGTGGTGTCGAACTCGATGAACGCGTAGGATCCGTTGATCGCATCGATCACGCCCTTTGCATTCTGGCGCTCAATTTCGGAGGCGGTGATGTCGTAGCGCACGCCGACGTATTTGCGGGGTTTGCCGTTTTCGCCGAGGACCGGGGCGATGACCGCATCGACGTAGTAGGGCGTGCCGTCCTTCTTGCGGTTCTTGATGATCCCGCGGAAGGGCTTGCCCTTGCCGATGGTGGACCAGAGGGCCTTGAAGACATCCTTCGGCATGTCCGGATGGCGCGTGGTGTTGTGGGGTTTGCCGATGAGCTCTTCGCGGCTGTATTGCGACACCTCGCAGAACTTCTCGTTGATGTTGAGGATGTCGCCCTTGAGGTCGGACTCGGAGACGATGCTCGTCATGTTGGTGATCTCGGCGCGCACCTTGAGCTCGGCCATCTCGAAGGCGGCGGCATGCTGGGCGGTGATGTCGACCCAAGCAGCCACGATTTTGGCGGGGCGGCCGGCGGCGTTGAGCACGGGCTGGTAAGACGCCTGAATCCAGATGGTCGCGCCGTCCTTGCGGAGGTGCTTGGCTTCGCCGGTGTGGGACTGCCCGGCGGCGAGATCCTGCCAGAGCTGTTTGTAGCCGGCGGATTCGCGGGTGCTGGCATCGACGAGAAGCGTGTGGGGCTGGCCCTTGATCTCCTCGAGGGAGTAGCCGAGAGCGGCGAGGACGGTCGGGTTGGCGGCCAGCACGGTGCCGTCGAGGTTGAACTCGATCACGCCCTGCGTTTTTGAAAGGGCGGCAAGTTGGTTGCGGAGGAGGGCAAGCTCATCGGAGGATGACTTGGCGGAAGTGACGGCCCGGCCGCCGAGTGCGACTTTGGCGGACTGAGAGCGGGACTTGCGACTGGCGGAGGCGGCGGTGGAGGAGGATGGCATGATCATGACGGGGAGTGTGTTTATGGGATGAACGGAAATACGTGATTTAGGCAGCGGTGGCGGCAGCTTTGCCGTGAAGATCGACGACCTGGTCGGCGTCGATGATGAGGAGCAGGCGGTCTTTGAGTTTGTAGACGCCGAGAACGATCTGGCGGGCTGCGCCGGTGAGGGTTTCCGGCGGGCGTTCGTAGGTGCTCTCGTCGATTTCGAGCACATCGCCGATCTCGTCCACGAGCAGGCTGACGGCGCCGTCGTCCGTGCGGACGACGACATTCATCGGGAGTTGGTCGGAGGCTCGATCGGTGAGGGCGAGCCGGCGGCGCAGATCGATCGCGGTCACGATCTGGCCGCGCAGATTGATGAGTCCGCTGACCATGGAGGATGCGAGCGGGACGCGCGTCATTTCCTGAAAGCGGATGACTTCCTGGACGCGGAGGACATCGACGCCGAAGAACAGGCCGTCGACGTAGAAGGTGCAGAATTGATTGTTGGAACTCATGGTGGACGAAGAGGATTCAGGCGGCGGACTGGACGGGCGTGGTCTCCGCGAGGCGGATGATGCCGGGCACATCGAGCAGATCGGTGACTTTGCCCTGCACGACGGCGGAACCTAGAATACCCTGCGAGGCCGCGCTGCGTTTGATGGTCACGGCCTCGTCAACGATGTCGTTGATTTGGCTGACGATCAGCCCGTAGCTGCGGCCCTGATCCGAGTAGACGACGACCTGCAAGATATCGGCGGGCGCCTCGGGCGTGACCCGGCCCGCCACATGGTCGGCCACGCGGATGAGGGGGAGAATCTGGCCGCGATATTGGACGACATTGAGGGCGCCCGTGCGCTCGAGCCGGGTAAGGGGAAACTCTTCCAGGCGGGCGGCAAGGGAGAGAGGAATGGCCATGCGCCGGTCTTGCCCGACGGTGAAGAGCAGGAGCGTCTGGCGCTGGTCGGCGTCGTCCGCAGTGCGGGACTTGTCGTCGGTGACCGTGCGATCGCGGGTTTCGGTAACCACGTTGGCATGTTGGGCGAGGCCGACGACATCGAGAATGAGAGCGACGCGGCCATCGCCCATGATGGTGGCGCCGGCGAAGGTGGTGATGCCCTTGAGTTGTTTGCCCAAGGGTTTGACGACGATTTCTTCGGTATCGTTGATCTCGTCGACCACGAGGCCAAAGGGCCGCCCGTCGGCTTGGAGAACGATGATGTTGATCACATCGTCCTGCGTGCCGCCGGCGTTCTTCGAGCCTGCCGCGCATTTGAACTGTTGGTTGAGGTAGGCGAGGGGCAGCAATTGGCCGCGGAGGCGATAGACGGAGGTGCCGTAAAGTTGCTCGATGCCCTTGCGCGCCTGAGCGCCCTCGAGCCGGACCAGTTCGAGAAGACTCACCTGGGGAATGGCGTAGCGGTCGCCGCCGCTCGTGACGATGAGAGCGGGAATGATCGCGAGGGTGAGCGGAATTTTGATCTTCAGCGTCGTGCCTTGGCCCGGCTGGGTCTGGAGATCGATGGATCCGCCGATTTTTTCGATGTTGGTTTTGACGACATCCATCCCAACGCCGCGCCCGGAGACGTTGGTGATTTTCTCCGCGGTCGAGAGCCCGGGGAGGAAAATGAGATTGAGCGCCTCGCGTTCGGAAAGAGCCGCCGCGCGTTCGGCGGTGAGGAGATTCTGAGAAATGGCCTTGGCCTTGACGCGCTCGAGGTTGATGCCGCCGCCGTCGTCCATGATCTCGATGTTGACCTGGCCGCCCTCGTGGTAGGCGCGGAGCGAGAGCAGGCCTTCCTCGGCCTTGCCGGCGGCACGGCGCTTTTCGGCCGACTCGATGCCGTGATCGATCGAGTTGCGCACGATGTGGGTGAGCGGATCCTTGATGGCCTCGATGATGGTGCGGTCGAGCTCGGTGCTCTGGCCCTCCATAATGAGCCGCACTTTTTTGTGCAGCTCGTGGGACACGTCGCGGACGATGCGCGGGAATTTGCCCCAGACATTCCCGATGGGCTGCATACGGGTCTTCATCACGCTTTCCTGAAGCTCGGTGGTGATGATGTTGAGCCGCTGCGAGGCGGTCATCAGGGCGGCTTGGTCGAACTGGGTGGTGTTGGCGATGATCTGATTGCGGGCCAGCACGAGTTCGCCGACGAGGTTCATGACCTTGTCGAGTTGGGAAATGTCCACCCGGATGGCGTTGTCGGCCACGCTGGATTTGGCGGAACCTTCGGCGGCGTCGCCGGACCCGTGCACCGGGGCGACCACGGCGGGAACGGGCGCGGGGGGCGGTGCAACGGGAGCAACAGGCGCGACGTGTGCGACGGTCGGCAGGGGCGCAGGCGCGGTCGCAACGGCAACCGGAGCGGGGACGGGGGCCGCCGGAGCGGCAGCGAGGGCGGCGGGCTCATCGTCGCTGAACAAACCGAAGGTGGCCTTTTCGGGGGCAGGGGCCGGAGCGGCGGTCGCGGGATCGGGAATGATCTGAAGCTTTTCCAGATTGGCCAGAAGCGCGGAGTGGTCGGCGGTGCCGTCGTTGCCGGTGGCTTCGAGGGTGCGGAGCATGCCCCGGAGCGCGTCCGAAAGGGCAAGGAGCGAGGTGATCATTTCGGGAGTGATCACGAGCGCTCCGTCGCGCAGCAGACTGAGCAGATTCTCGCCGGCGTGGGCGGTGTGTTCGATCCGGCTGAGGCCGAGGCAACCGGCGGTGCCCTTCAGCGTGTGGATCACGCGAAAGATGTTGTTCATCGAAGTGCTGCCGCCCTGACCCTGCTCGAGGGAGAGCAGGTCGCGGTCGAGGCGGTCGAGCCCCTCGTGGCTTTCGAGCAGGAGGTCTTTGATGAGTTCCTGCTGAAGAGTTTCGGTCATGGCCATGGGGAGGGTGGGGTTAGGCGGGCAGGACCTTGGCTACGATTGCCAGGAGTTGCTCTTGGTTGAAGGGCTTCACGATCCAACCGGTCGCGCCGGCCGCGCGGCCGAGCAATTTTTTGGCGGGGTCGGATTCGGTGGTGAGTAGAATGATGGGCGTGCGGGCGAACGCCGGTAGGGCGCGCAACTGCCGGGTCAGTTCAAGACCGTCCATGTTCGGCATATTGACGTCGGTGATCACGAGATCGACGGGGCGCTGGTTCAGCAGGGCGAGGGCTTCGCAACCGTCGCCCGCTTCCACGACTTCGTGGCCGGCGCCTTTAAGGGTAAAGGCGACCATTTTTCGCATCGTGGCGGCGTCATCGACGGTGATGATTCGTTTGCTCATGAGCAGTCGGTCGGGAGGGACGGCGCGGGCGGCGCACCGTAGGAACGGCTTGCTGTCGGTTTCATGAAGAGAGTGAAGCGGGGTGGCCCGGTATTCTGGAATACCGAGACGAGGGTATGTTTTCTATCGGCGCGTGATGCGCCCGCTGCAGAGAAGAAAGCCGACCTCAGGTTTTGACCTAACGGCCGATCAAGCGGCCGTGCGCCGAGCGTTTTCGTCGACAGAGCCCGGGGGCGTGATCGGCGTCGGCTCGTCCAGCCAGAGGTCAACGTTGCCCGCAGCCGGAGCCGGAGGCGCGGACGGGGCCGGCAAGGTGGTCTCGACCGCAGCGGGGGCCGGTTCATCAAACCCGAAAAGCTCCACGTCACCGGAGGAGGTCGCGACCGGCGTGGCGGGAGCGATCGGCTCGTCGCCAAACAAATCAACGTCACCGCTGGCCGTCGTAGGCGCGGACGTTGCGACCGGGGCAAGGCCGAGCGCTTTGCGGTGAACTTCGCCCTCCGCCACCATGGTGTAGAACGTCAGGAAATGATCGGTCAGACCCGTCGTATCGACCATGACGCCCGAACGGTCGGCGTCGGTCCGGGCTGCGGAGGTAAGCTGGACGACGGCATTTTCCAGACGGGCGAGCGGCTGGCGGGCGATCGCGACAAAGTCGGCTTGGTCGAGGGCGGCCCGAGTCTCGGTCTGCAGTTTGGGGAGGAGTTCGCCGATCTGTCGCAGCACGTCCAGGGAACTGTCGCGATACGCGTGCAACGATGCCGTGTCGGTGGCGGCTTCGGCGGCGAGCGTGCGGTTGTAGGCGACGCTGCGGTCGCGAATGTCTTCGAAGGCGGTCACGACCCGGCTCAAACCGGCGGTGAGTTCGTCGAGGTCGACGGCCAACTTCGTGCTGAGCGCGCGGGTTTCTCGGGAGATCGCGCTTGTTTGCGCGGACAAAACTTCGAGACCCGTCCCCCGGCCCACGTGGGTGGATTGAATTTCGGCGTTGAGTCCGATCAGCTGAATCTCGAACGAGAGGTTGTTGATGAACCGGGCGAAATTGGTCGAGTTGCCCTTGATCGGTTCGATGGTCCGGTGCGATTCCATCGCGAAGGTCGCGGCGCCGCCCACAAGCCGTTGCACCTCGACGAGGGAGTCGAGCAGGATCTGCACGGCGCCGTCGACGCCGGCGGATACGTTGTCGAGATCGCGCAAGGCGATGCAGTCCTCGTCGAGGGTCGTCATCCGGTTTACGATGCCGCCGATTCCGTCGCGCAGAGCCGCGCCCGACTGGACGAACTCGGCCTGCATGGCGGCGAGTTGCGCCGCGCAAATGAGACCGGACTGCTCAAGAAACCGAAGGGAACGGCCAGCCTCGCCGCCGGCGGTCGGGAGGGCGGACGCGGTGGTATCCATCTCGTCCAGAATTCTCCGCGTGTGCTGTAATTTCTGGGTGAACGTGTCGTAGAACTGGAGCGACATGACGATGCGACCAGTCTCGGCGGCCACGGCTTGGCTGACGGCTGAGAGACGGCTGTTCCGGTCGCGGTTGCGCTCGTGACTTTCCTGCATTTGCCGCAGCGAGAGTTCCAAGTGGGCGCGGAGTTCGACGACGTGCTTTTTCGTTTCGACGGAGCGCAGCTTGAGCTGGGCGATGGCGTCCGTCAGGATGGCGCGGATGTCGCGGATGAGTTGGAATTTGGCCCGGAACTCATTTTCGACGTTGAGCCGGACGCGCTCCATCTCGGCGACGAGAGCGAGAAACATCGTCTGCACATCGGGCGAGAGCCGGGCCGACTCAACCCGGAACAAGGATTGGACGAAGGTGAGCGGCGCCAAGGTGCCGGCGAGTTCACGCTCGGCCGCCAGTGATTGGCTGAGTTGCCCGTGGAGGAGGGTGAGCCGGCCGATCAGGTCTTCGCTTTCCTGGAGACTGCGTTCGACACACTCGATCGAGCGCCAGATGTGCTCCGCCGTGGCTTCGATGCAGATCTGGCCACCGCCCTGCCCAAGGGCCAGAGCGATGAGGGCTTCGCCCCGTTCAACGAGTTCCCGGCCGATGTTGGTGGTGTTTTCCACCGTCGTGCTGATTTGAAGAAACCGGGTTTCGATCTCGGCGACGGTGTCCGTCAATGCCGCGCTGGAAGAGCGAATCTCGGCGAGAACCGGCTGCCACCCGTTTGATTCGGACTTTGGGCTGGCCCGGGCACGGGCGAAGCGCGAGGCCAGCCGGTGGCCGAAAGCGAGCGTTGCCGCCGTGAAGTTCATGACGGGTTCACCTTTGCCGCGTGCTGGTAGACGCTCGTGCTTCCAATGGAAACCCCGGCGAAAGCCGGGTCGAGGTTGAGGGTCGTTTCGGCGGTGCCGAGGAAGAGCGAACCGTGCGGTTGGAGACAGCCGCGGATGCGCTTGAGAATGGTCTGCTTCGTGGGGACATCGAAATAGATCATGACATTCCGGATCAGAATGATGTCGAAAGCCGGCATGATCGGCCACGGCTCGATGAGATTCATGGCGCGAAACTCGATGTTCTTTTTCAGTTCGTCTTTCACGACCCAACGGTCGCCCACTTGGTTGAAGTATTTGATCAGAAGCGGTGCGGGCAGGCCGCGGTTCACTTCAAACTGATTGTAACTGCCGGCGCGGGCCTGCGCCAAGACGGTGGCCGACAGGTCGGTCGCCAGGATGGAGACGTTCCACTGGGCGAGTTCGGGAAAGTTCTCCCGAAGGACCATGGCGAGGGTGTAAGGCTCCTGCCCGGTCGAACAGGCGGCGGACCAGATGGTGAGTTTGCGCAAGGCGGCGCGTTGCTCGATGAGACGCGGGATGATGCTCTTGCGCATCGCCTCAAAGGGTTGGAAGTCCCGGAAGAAAAACGTCTCGTTCGTCGTCAGGGCGTCGATGGTCTTCGCGTGGATCGCGCTCGCGGTGGGATTTTTTTGGATCAGGGCGATGAGCTCCGAGAGGGTCTTGCATCCTTGGCTGGCGACGAGGGGCGCGAGGCGCGACTCGATGAAGTATTCTTTGCCGGGATCGATGACGATGGCGGCGGTGCGACGGGCGAGGTCGCGGACGTAGGCGAATTCCGGGGCGGTGATAGCCATGAAGAGGAAGTGGCGTTTAGGCCAATGGTCGGGTGCCGATTTTGAGGCGTCGCATCACTTCGCCGCCGAGTTCCGGCAGCGGCATGACTCTCTCGGCCAAGCCGGCTTGGGCGACGTAACCGGGCATGCCCCAGACCACACTGGTGGCTTCGTCTTGGGCGAGCACTCGGCCGCCGCCTTCACGGATTTGTTGGCAGCCGCGCAGACCATCTTGGCCCATGCCGGTCATGATGAGGGCGAGGACGTCGGGTCCGTAGACGGCGGCTACGCTCCGGAACAGCACATCGACCGCCGGACGGCAGGAGTTCTCGGGCGGGTTTTCATTCAGGTGCAGGCGGACGCTCGTGCCCACGCGGCGCAGTTCCATGTGCAGACCGCCCGGCGCGACGTAGACGCAGCCGGGTTCCACCAGTTGGTTCTCTTCGCCCTCGAAGAATTTGTTGGGCGAGTTTTTCCCGAGGCGCTCGGCGAGCATTTTGGTGAACAACGGCGGCATGTGCTGCACGATCACGCCGGGCACGGGCAGCGGGCCCGTGATGTCGGCGAAAAGCGCGGCGAGCGCGTTGGGTCCGCCGGTGGAGCAGCCGATCGCGAAGACTCTCGGCACCGCCGTGGCGATCGGCGACGAGGCAAGCGGAATGCCCTTGGTCCGGGCGGGTGGCGGCAGAATCAGCGCCGTGCCGGCGGGCGGCAGAATGTTCCTGCAGTGGAGCTTGATCTTCGGCATCAGGTCCGACTTCAGGCGGGCGATGCCCTCGACGATATTGCCGACGTTGGCCGGCTTCGTGACGTAGTCGGTGGCCCCGGCAGCGAGCGCGTCAAGGGTGCTCCCCGCTCCCCGCATGGTGAGCGTGCTGAACATGATCACCGGCAGATTTGGATAGGTTCTCCGCAGCTCGCGCACCGTCTGCACCCCGTCCATTTCCGGCATCTCGACATCCATTGTAATAAGATCGGGATTAACCTGAGGAATCTTTTGAAGGGCGATTCTTCCGTTGGCGGCGGAGCCGACCACTTCGATCTCGGGATCGGAGCCGAGAGCCTCGGTGATCATGCGGCGGATCACCACGGCATCGTCGACAATCAATACGCGAATACGCGGCATGGGAGCGGGGATTTTGATCAGGCGGCTACGCCGAGCATCTGCAGTTTGTCGCGCAGCATTTCTTCCGTCATGGGCTTCATGAGGAAGTCGGTGGCGCCGGCTGCGAGCGCTTCGCTGACGTCCGTCAGCGTGTTGTGCGAGCTGATCATGAGAATCTTCATGTCGGAAAAGAGACCCGAAGCCCGGATTGCTTTTACCAACTCGAGGCCGGTCATGCGGGGCATGTCCCAGTCGACCAAAGCCAGCTCCAGCGAGGTGTATTTCTGCAATTGCTCGAGGGCATGCAGCCCGTCTTCGGCCTCGATGGCTTCGATGGAAAAGTCCGCGAGATAGGAGGCCAGAAGGCGTCGCATGGTGCGCGAGTCGTCGACGATAAGTGCTTTCATGCGTGGTGGCCCACTTGAGGGAGAACTCCGACCAACTTCGGAAATTCTACGACGGGGCTGCAAAAGCTATCGGCTGAGCGTCGGCCCAGTTGAGACACTTGAGGGGGTCCTAAGGTTAATCCCGATGAGACCCGGCATAAACGCGGGGTCGATTGATCTGACGGGCTTGGCGCGCCTTTTCGGGAATTTCGTAGACTTCGAGCAGGGCGACGGCGCCCGTGGGTTGGTGCCGCCGAGGAGTGCGGTGAAGTCTCCGGGACTCAGGGTTGCGAGGATCGCGGCATCGCCCGAGTTGCCGGGCAAACCGAAGGCTCCAACCGCAACACTCGCCGCGATGATCATATCCGGACTCACGCAATTGATGGCGGAATAAGCTGGAAAAGGGCGGGCTCTGGCGGAGAAGGCGGCAACTGCATCGCAGTCGTCACCATTACTCTTTGCCGGGGCAGCACGTGCCTCCAATGACGGCGTTGAGGGGAGGCGACGGCGAGTTTTAGGGTAAGTTTTGCGGCGGCGTGGCTGAAGACGGCGGTGCAGGAGAACAGGATATACGACAGGCCCCGCGCCTCCAGTTCGCCGATCATCCGGTGGGTGCGAAAGCTCTGTCCGCGCGCACCCGTGCCACGCGCACCTGCGCGGGCAAGCGCGCCAACGTATCGGCGTGGAACGTGGTGCCCCCGCTGACACAGGCGTTATTGCACGGCCGCGGCCGAAATGCGCGGCCTGCGGCACCTCCGCCAGCGCGGCGACGATCCGTCGATGGCAGGGCCTCAGCCGCTTGTGGGGATAGCCGACCCGCACGCCTTCATGGTGTCCGTTCTCGTGCAGGAACGGGAACGATTCCAGATCAAGCGTATTGCCCTCGGTCCGGTCCGGCAGTTCCAGCGGTGCAAACGCGACAACGTCTCGGCCGTGCTGCGGCCATAACGCGCGAAGAGGCTCGAGCGCCGATTGACTCGGGATCGCCCCGATGCCGAGCACCTTGGCCACCGCCGGGTCGTGCACAAGATGGGCGCCCGCGCCAACTTGTCGGCCCCGCAAAGGATGCCGCCGATGCAGCCCAGCGCCGTGTCGCACGGATCATGCGCGTTCGGACTGGTCGGAGTATGCGGCCATACCGCCCGCAACTGCGCCCGCAGTCCCCGCTCCTTGATAAACCGCGCCCATACCGCCAATCCCACGTGCGCCGTCAACCGCTGGTCGGTGAAGCTTATCCGTATAGAGTTCGCTCCGTCTTTCGTGATCAACTCCAGCCCCACCGTTTGGTTCGCCGTCCTGTCGGCGGACTTTGTCGCCTAATCGTTCACGCCATCAATGACGCCAAACGGTGCTTTCTTTTGCGACAATCCCTTCACTCTGTATGAGCCCTGCTGTGCCGAGCTTTTGCGCGAACGGGCGGGCTCTGGTGACCTTGCAGAGCTCAATCGAAAATGCGGCGATCGCTGAGACGGCAGCTATCAGCCTTCCAACTCCATTAGCACCGAGCTAATGGGTCTAAGCCGCTGGCTCGGGAAAAATGAGTTCAGGCGGGTTATGACCTGCTGAATGATGCCGTCCGGGCACGAGGCTCCTCCGGTGATCAAGATTCTTCTCGGCGGAACAGCCGTCCCGTTTCGCTCGGCCAACTCATCTGGGGCCACAGAGCCCGGGCCTCCGTGTGGCCTGCGCCGCCGCCATAAACGTAATGTTGGACTTCGGACCGCGACGTGATGTTTGACTCACTCTGGATAAAAAACGCCATGGCACCAAGCCTCTCTTCGCAGAGTCGGTGGAGCTGATAAGTGTTGGACGAATTTTTGCCGCCAATCACGAAGGCTGCATCGAGAGGTTCGGCCAAGGCGCGGCTGAGCGCATCTTGGTTCACCTGGGTCGCATAACAGAGCGTGTCCCGCCGGCTAGTTCCGCCCACGCGTGAATCGTCGCCGTATTTGGCGCGGTAAACACTTCGTAGATGTTCGATGATACCGAGGGTCTCGTTCATCAGGAGCGTGGTTTGGTTCACCACCGCGACGCGCTCGAAGTGCCGTTCGACATCAAAGTCCGGCGTATGTTTGCCCGCGAATCGGGTATAGAATTCCGCGCGGACGGACGGGTCGTCGCTTGCGATGAGTGCGGCGAGTTGTCGCGTTTCTTCGATGTTGCGCACGATCACCGCCGGGGCATATCGCCGGGTGTTTGAGAATGTCGCTTTGGTCTCCTCGTGTTCGCTTTTGCCGTGGATGATGACGGTGTAGCCTTCCCGACCGTAGGCGCGCGCCGCTTTCCAGACTTTCTCAACCAGCATGCAGGTCGCGTCATATTTGCTAAACCCGATCCCCCGGCGCACGATGCGCCGCTTGTCCTCATCGGTCGCGCCGAACGCCGGGATGATGACGATGTCGTCGGGCGTAAGCGTGTCCCAAAGTTCGGGCGAGCCCTCGGTTCCGTCGACGGTGTAGGCGTGGCCTTTGTCGGTTTGGAGATAGCGCAGGCCGCGTCGAAGCAGGTCCTCGTTGACGAACGGATTGTGGATCAACTCGGACAGCATGAAAACGCGGCGGCCGGGATTCTCCGCCAAGGTTTCATACGCGCGCTCGATTGCGTTTTTGACGCCGAGGCAAAATCCAAAGTGGCTCGGTATGACATAGTGGACCGCGCCGAAATCGAGGATTACCGGCGCGGCCGCCGTGCGTTCGTGCTGTCGGGCCAGCGCCTTGATCGCGGCGCAGAGTTGTGACTGGTAAAGGGAGACGGCGGCCAAATCCTGTTCGTAAATGGCCGTGTTCCGTTCCTGCGCGGGGCGAAATTTGTAGATGAAGTCGTTTTCGCCGAGGTGGAGGTAGGGAATGTCGACCAAGTAGGGGTCAAGTTTCCCGAGCAACACGGCCAAAGAAGGTGCCAACGCCACCGGATTGTTTGAAAGGGTATCGAGCGATTGAAACGCGATCTCGCTGTCGGCCGGTGAGCCTTCGACGCGGGAGAAAAAGACCCGGTAGCTCCGGCCGGCTGCGTCCGCGGCTAAGTATTCGGCGGCCGGGGTGTGCGTGCGGAACGAGGACTCCAGCCGCGCGTTGGCCATCGCCAAATCGGTTCCGGTGAAGGGCAATCCAGCCTTCGACCCGAGCCGCCGGACGGCGAGCTGGTTGTTGCTGTTGAACGCGAGAATTGCGACGAGCGAGGGCGAACTTGGATTCATGTGCGCGCTTCTTCGTCTGGCTCCGGCTCGTCCTTAAACGGGTTTCCGACGTATTCGACGTCGAAATGTTCACGTGCTTCGAGATGCGCCATCACGGCTTCGATAACGGAAAGGCGATCAGTCGTCGTAAGGTGGAAAAAATCGTTCTCCAACCGCTCGGCGATACGGGTGCGCGCCTCGTCCCGGTCTGTCGTGCCGTCCAAAAAGTCGGAAAGCTCATCCACGATCTCAGCAATGACTGGCTCAAGATTCATCCGTGCTAACGTGCGGCTCGTTCCAGCGCTGGCAAGGCTCTGGCGTAGCGGATGGTGCTCGGCTCAGTGACGGATTCTGGAATCAAAATCGAAGGGCGCGACGCCGCCGATTTCGATTTTCGTGAAATCGGGATGATTTGGATTCATCAGATAGTTGAATTCGCCAAGGACAACCGCGCTCGGCACCCGCAGTGCGACGCTTCGGCCGGCTCTGGCCCATTCCGATCCGAATGCCTGCGTTTCCGGTCCGTAAGGAGTGGCTCGCCAGTTTTCCGGCACCCGCTTCGGGTGCTCGATCAGATCCGGCGGGATCGTAGCCGGCAGAATCGCCCAAGGCTGGGCGAAGAGCAGTCCCGGATCGCGGACGTTGACCAGCACTTCCAACGCAGCCAGCGAGCGCGATTCGCTGCTGTAGGCAATCCTCAGTCCAGCCGGACTCCACCGTCCGCCAAAAAGCCGAGAGCCCTCACCGGAGAAAGCATCGGCGGCGTGTCGCTTTCGGCAAAGCCGCCAGACGGTGACCGGGCTCACGTCACGATTCCGTGCTCGATCTGGCCGATCAAGGTCTCAACCGCGCGAGCGCCCTGCTCCGTGCGGGCCAGATCGAGCGGTGTGCGTCGCCCGAGAGCCGGCAATTCCATGCTCAACCAGCGGCGGGTGTCATCATGGGTGCCGAACAATTGTTTTGCCGTATCGTAGAGCCGCATGACGCGCACTGCACGCTCGCCCTCGGGAATCTTGAGGCGGGCATGGGCTGCCACCCGGCGGGCGTAGGTGCGGGGCGGGATATGAATCAGTTTGGCCAACTCATCGGTGGTGAACCCGGCCTGTTTGCCAAACTCCATCACATCTTGGATGGGTAAGCCTTCCTCGACGCGATCCGCCATGGCCGCGTGGTCGTTGAGGTGAGCAGGGTCCATCTGAGCCGTCTTGGCCTTTTTCATGCCGTGAGAAACGCAGTCTCCCGCACCATCCGCAAGTTAATTTTGCCAAATGGCAGCGGTTCGACTGCCATTTGCCGAAGCATCACGCGCTCATTATCTCAGCGAGTTTCCCGGTGTCTTTGCCCCCGCCCATGGCGAAATCGGGTTTGCCGCCACCTTTGCCGCCGATTTGGGCGGTGATCGTCTGGACGATCTTGCCGGCGGCGTGGCCGGCCTTGATCGCGGCGGGCGAGCAGAACGCGACGAGACTGGCCTTGTCGCCGTAGGTAGCGCCGAGTTGCACGACGCCTTCGCCGAGCAGGCCAAGGACTTGGGAGCCGAGCGAGCGCAGGGCTTCCTGGTCTTCAACGGCGGCGACTGCCGAAACAAACTTGAGACCGTCGCGCACGGTGGCTTTGGCGGCGAGCTCGGTGGCGAGGCCGGCGAGAGCTTTTTGTTGAAAGGCCTTCAACTGCTTCTCGAGTTCCTTTTGGTGGGCGAGGAGGGCTTCGAGTTTCTTGGTGACGTCGGCCGTGCCGGAGCCGAGGTGGGCATTGACGGCGGCGAGGGCGGCTTCGCGCGTGGTGATGAAGTCGATCGCGGCCTGGCCGGCGACGGCTTCGATGCGGCGGGTGCCGGCGGCGACGGCCATCTCGGCGACGATCTTGATGAGGCCGATTTCGCCGGCGGTGCTGACGTGGGTGCCGCCGCAGAGTTCGCGGCTGTAGCCGCCGATGTCGACGACGCGGACGAACTTGCCGTATTTGTCGCCGAAGAAGGCGAGGGTGCCCTCGGGCTTTTTGTCGAACTCGGTCTCGTAGGTTTCGACCTTGGCGTTGTCGATGACCTTGGCGTTGACGAGCTGCTCGACCTCGCGGAGCTGGGCGTGGGTGACGGCTTCGAAGTGCGAGAAGTCGAAGCGCATGCGCTCGGGCGTCTTCGACGTGCCGGCTTGGCGGACGTGGGTGCCGAGGACTTTGCGCAGCGCCCAATGAATCAAGTGCGCGGCGGAGTGATGCCTCGAAATCGCGCGACGATTTTCGTAATCAATCAATAGCTCCGCCTGGGAGCCGATGATAAATTCTTTGGGTGGAGTTCCATCCAGCCTGCTTTGTCCGACGCGGTGCAGGTGACGACCAGCTTTGTCTTTTACCGTATCGATAATCCCTAGTCGTTCACCTGATACAACGGCTAGTCCGATGTCGCCGGCTTGGCCGCCCATCTCTGCGTAGAAAGGCGTCTGGTCGAAGACAAGGAACGTGTCTTTGTCGGCCGTAATGACCTCGATGAGCTGGGCGTGGGCTGTGAGGTGATCGTAGCCGAGGAACTTCGTGGCTTGAAGATCAATGCCAGAGTCTCCCTCGGTGGCGGCGACAACGACGACTTTCTTGGTCGAGGCTTGGCCTCGTTTTCGTTGTTCCTCCATCAAGCGCTCAAACTCAATAGCGTCGACAGTGAGGCCCCGCTCGGCGGCCAAAAGCTGGGTCATATCGAGAGGAAATCCGTAAGTGTCGTAGAGCTCAAATGCGGTCGCTCCGGAGACTGCGCCAGAGCCAGCGGCCTTCGTGAAAATCTGTAGCCCGCGCTCCAGCGTGCGGCCGAAGGATTCTTCCTCGGCGCGGATCACGCGGCGGATGATGTCTTGTTGGGAAACGAGCTCGGGGAACACGGGGCCAAGGGACTCGACGACGGGGGCGACGAGTTGTTCGAAGAAGCCGGTGGCGAGGCCGAGTTTCTTGCCGTAGAGGATGCCACGGCGGAGGATGCGGCGGATGACGTAGTTACGGCCGTCGTTGCCGGGCATAATGCCGTCGGCGATGGCGCAGCTGATCGTGCGGGCGTGGTCGGCGAGGACGCGGAAGGCGATGTCGGTGTTCTCCTGCTCGGTGAGGCCTTCGCGCTTCGTGGGAACGGTGCGGCCGTAAGTCTTGCCGGAGAGAGCGGTGATTTTCGCGAAAAGGGGGGCGAAGACGTCGGCCTCGTAGTTGGAGGGTTCGGGGGTGAAATCGGTAAAGCCCTTCGTCGAGGCGTGGATGCCGGCGACGCGTTCGAAGCCCATGCCGGTGTCGACGTGCTTGGCGGCGAGCGGGGAGAAGGTGCCGTCGGCGTTGGCGTTGAATTGGATAAAAACGTGATTCCAGATTTCGATGCAGCGGGGGCTGGAGGAGTTCACGCCCTTACGGCCTTCGACTTCGTCGTCGGAGGGAAGGAGATTGAAATGGATCTCGGAGCACGGGCCGCAGGGGCCGGTGTCGCCCATCATCCAGAAATTGTCCTTCTTGTTGCCGTGGACGATGTGGATGGCGGGATCGAGGCCTTCTTTACGGAAGATCTCGGCCCAGATGTCGTAGGCTTCCTGGTCGAACTCGGCGGGGTCGCCCTTGGCTTTGTTGGGCGAGTAGACGGTGGCGTAGAGGCGCTTGGCGGGAATGCCCCAGACCTTGGTGATGAGCTCCCAGCCCCAGGTGAGGGAGTCTTTCTTGAAGTAGTCGCCGAAGGACCAATTGCCCAACATCTCGAAGAGCGTGTGGTGGTAGGTGTCGAAGCCAACGTCCTCGAGGTCGTTGTGCTTACCGCCGGCGCGGATGCATTTTTGGGTGTCGGCGGCGCGGGTGTCTTTGGACGGTTTGACGCCCGCCCATTTGGAGACGTCGGGTGCGCGGTCACCGAGGAAGATGGGCACGAACTGGTTCATGCCGGCGTTGGTGAAGAGCAGTCCGGGCGAATCCGGCAGCAACGAGGCCGAAGGGACGATCGTGTGGCCCTGCTTGGCGAAGAAATCGAGGAAGCTCTGGCGGATTTGCGCGGAGGTCATGGGAAAGGGAAAAAGGACTGCAGAGAAAATCGAGCGAAGGTGACGTGCTGCGGAGCGTCTAAATCAAAGATTCGCGATGATCGCGTCGGTCATGGCCGTGGTGCCGACCGACGGTTTGCCGAAGGCGATGTCGCCGGTGCGCGTGCCGCCGGTGACCGCTTTCTTGACCGCGGCTTCGATGCGCTTCGCCGTGGCTTCCATCGCGAAGCTGTAGCGGAGCATCTGCGCGACGGAGAGAATCTGGGCGCAGGGATTGGCGATGCCTTTGCCCGCGATGTCGGGGGCGGTGCCGCCGGCGGGCTCGTAAAGGCCGAAAGGATGGCCGAGGGAGTTTTTGCCCGTGCCGAGCGAGGCGGAGGACAACATGCCGAGGGAGCCGCAGATGACCGCCATCTCGTCGGAGAGGATGTCGCCAAACATGTTTTCGGTCACGAACACGTCGAACTGGTTGGGATCGCGCGCGAGCTGCATGGCGGCGTTGTCGACATACATGTGGCTGAGTGCGAGGTCGGGCGCGTGCGCGGCGCAATACTCGGTCACGGTTTTCCGCCAGAGCACGGAGGTTTCGAGCACGTTGGCCTTGTCGACGGAGCAAAGCTTCTTTTTGCGGGCGCGGGCCGCGGTGATGGCGACCTGAAGGATGCGTTCGATCTCGGATTTTTTGTAGACCATCGTGTCGACGGCCTGGATGTCGCCGTCGGCGAGTGTGGTGGTCTGCTTCGGGAGACCGAAGTAGAGGCCGCCGGTGAGTTCGCGGATGCAGACGATGTCGATGCCGTCGGGAATGCGCTCGGTTTTGAGCGGCGATGCGTCGGTGAGCTCGCGGTAGAGAAGGCCGGGGCGGAGATTGGCGAAAAGGGTGAAGTGCTTGCGCAGGGGAAGGAGAGCGGCGCGCTCGGGCTGTTCTTTGGGCGGAAGTTTTTCCCACTTCGGGCCGCCGACGGAACCGAAGAGAATGGCGTCGGATTCCGCACAGAGTTTCAGCGTGGAGTCGGGGAGGGCTTTGCCGTGGTTGTCGATGCCGGCGCCGCCGACGTCGGCCGTGGTGTAGGCGAGGGTGAGGCCATCTTGTTTGGCGACGTGCTCGAACACGCGCAGGGCCTCGGTCATGACCTCGGGTCCGATGTAGTCACCTGGCAGGACGGCAAACTTGAGAGTAGGCATAGGAACCGCAAAACGTGACAAACGCCGATGCGGCGAGGCAAGCCGCCATTGCGGCGGGCCGCGTCCGGCGGCGGAGCATCCGGTCGGTGATTTCAGAAGCCGGTCAGGCCGAGCACCTCCATTGCGCGCAACGCGGCCGCGATCCGCGTCTCGAGGCCCAGTTTGGGGAGCAGATTGGCGACGTGTTTCTTCACAGTGTTGGTCGCCAGATTGAGGATAATGCCGATCTCGCCGTTGGTTTTACCATGGGCGATCCAGTAGAGAATCTCCGCCTCGCGCGGCGTCAGGCCCAGAGGTTCCAGCAACGCGGGCGTGGGTTGGACCGGAGTTTCTTCAAGCAACCACAGCACCTCGGTGCTGCCGGCCCGGCTCGAATGCGCGGCTTTCAAACCCGGCACGGGCTCCCCGCGCAGAAGTGCGGGCGGGAGGCGGTCCGGCGGCCCCTCGGGGAAAAACTGCCGGAGCAGGCGGGCTGCGCGGTCGCTGCAAAACTGCACGGCACCCGTCGGTGCGGCGACGAGCACCGCGCGGTCCAGCGATTGGCGCATCGCCCGCTCGGTCGCCAGGCGGCGTTGCATTTCGAGTTCGAGCGCCTCGTTTTTTTGCAGCAGCTCCTCGGCGCGCAGGGCGAGATCGCGCCGCAGGCTTTGGATCCGCCAATGCGCGGCGGCCCGGGCCAGCACTTCCTCCGCCTGAAACGGTTTGGTGATGTAGTCCACGCCGCCCGCCGCGAAGCCCGCCACCTTGTCCGCCATTTCGCCGTGGGCCGTGATGAACAGCACCGGGACCTCGGCCCACGCGGGTTCGGCCTTAAGCCAGCGACACACTTCGAGTCCGCCGAGTCCGGGCAACGTCACGTCGAGCATGATGAGATCGGGCCGCACCGCGGCGAGCCGGTCGAGCGCCGCTTCGCCGCTTTGGGCGATGAAAATCTGCGCGCCGGCCGCGATCAGGACCTCGCCGAGTGCGCCGAGATTGGCCGGCACGTCATCGACCACAAGCACGCGCGCGCCGAGGAGAGGGTGGTCGTTCATGGTGAGGTGGGTGCGGGCGGCGCCGGTCGGGCATCCCGACCGCGGAGGCGTTCGCCGATCCGTTCGAGATCGTAGGTCGCAGCGAGTTGTTCGAGGCCGGCAAGGAATCCCGCATGCTCGGGATGGCGACTCCGGAGCCGGGTCAACGCCTCGCGCAGCCCGGTCACGTCGCCCCGGGCCACGAACTCGCGCAGCTCGTCGGCCAGATTGCCGGGCAACGCGGCCGCTTCCCCGGTGGCTGCCCCGATTTCGCCGATGCGCCAGGTCAACCCGAGGCTGCGACCGACGACGTCCCAGAGCTGCGTCTCCACGACCGGTTTGGCGAGAAAAGCGGCGCACCCGGCGTTGAGCGCGGCCGCCTGATCGGGCGGAAAGGCCCGGGCCGACATCGCCACGACGAGCGGGACCGCGGCGCCCGGTCGAGTCCGGATCGCGGCCACGAGCTCGGTGACGCCAGCCCCGGTCGCGAGCCGCGACTCCAACAACACCAAGGCCGGCGGCCTCGCTTCCAGCCGGGCATGCAATTCGGCGGTCGTCGCGGCCTCGTCGACGGAAAAGCCGACGCTCTCGAGCATCTGGCGCAACGCCGTGCGGGCGACGGCGTCGTCGTCCGCCACGAGCAGGTGCCGGCGGATCCCGTCGTAGCCGACAACCGGGCGCGCCGTCGTCGCGCGGCCCGCACCCGAGGGCGCGAGCGGCAATTTCAGTTGAAAGAAAAAGCGGCTGCCGCGGCCCGACTCGCTCTCGACCCGCAGTTCGCCGCCGAGCAACGCCACATGGCGCTGGCTCAATGCGAGGCCAAGCCCGGTGCCCTGGCCCGGTCTCGTCGCCGAGGTGACGAACGGCCGGAAAATCTCCCGCTGCTTCTCCGCCGGGATTCCCGGGCCGGTGTCGTGCACGGAGAACTCAACCGTTGCGATTCCGAAGGGCGTCCGCGAAGCGAAGGGCGCACGGCTCGTCCCGTCGTCTGCGGCGGCTTGCACCCGCAGGGTCACGCCGCCGCCCGCAGTGAACTTGACGGCGTTGCCGAGCAGATTGAGCAGCACTTGCCGCAATTTTTGTTCGTCGGTCCGCACGGCGGACGGCAACCCGTCGCCGAATTCGACCGCGAAGGAGAGTCCCTTGGAATCGGCGCGGTCGCGGATCAACTCCGCGGCGTCGCGCACGATGGCGTGCAAGTCGACCTCGGTTTCATTGAGCCGCTGGTGGCCCGCTTCGACTTTGGCGAGGTCGAGCACGTCGTTGATGAGACCCAACAGGTGCTCGCCGCTCCGGGCGACGATGGCTGCGCGCGTGCGTTGGACGTCGGTCGCGTCCGGTTCACGGCGCATGAGCTGGGCGTAGCCGAGGATGCCGTTGAGCGGAGTGCGCAGCTCATGGCTCATGTGGGTGAGGAACGCGCTTTTCGCCCGGTTCGCCGCGTCGGCGGCGTCGCGGGCCGCGCGCAAGTCTTCGGTGCGTTTGGCGATCAATTCCTGCAGCTGTTCATTCCGCCGGCGCAGCGCTTGACCGCGCCACCGGACAAATGCGCTCACGAGCAACACCAGCACGAGCACGGTGCCCGAACGTGCCCACCATGTCGCCCACCAATAAGGCATGACGGAAAAGGCCAACGTGGTCTCCGGTCCCCATGGGCCGAAACCCTCGCGTGCCCTCACGGCGAACAGATACGAGCCCGCCGGCAGGCGCGTGTAGGAACGCACTCGGCTCATGCCGGGCTTGCTCCAGCTTTCGTCGAGACCGCGGAGTTGGGACTGCAGCTGCACCGGCTGCGCACCGGGCGCGGCGTTGAGCGCAAACTCCAGCGATTTATGGTCGGCCGGCAGTTGATCATCTGCCGGCCAAGCCGCCCCCGCATCGATTCGGACTCCACGGATGAGGGCTCGGGCGCTCGGTGTCGGCCGTTCGCGTTCGGAATCGATCCGATCAAGGGCCTCGGTTTCTCTGATCCAGCGCACGTGCCCTTCGCGGAGTGTTTCAAGCCGATTTCTTTGGAGCTCGGGCCCGGCCAAGTTCAGCAGATCGCGCTGCCGGTCGAGCACCCACAGGGCGCCTTCGATCCGGAAGAACGGCTCTCCATCGACAATTCTCAGTCCGATCTCGCCGGGCTTTTCGGGCAGCCCATCGCCGGGCGCGAAGTGCTTCACCCGGGCAACGGGTCGCGCCTCGCCCGGCACCGGAGCCGGACCCAGTTCGATCCGCCAAACGCCGCGCGCCGCGGCGGTCAGCCAAAGATCGCCGCGACCATCTTGTCCGATGGTGTGAAAATTGATCCCCAGACCCCCAAACGGGCGCTCCACTTTCCACTCCTTGCCGCGAAGTGAGATTCGGGCGAGACCGCCGCCGCTACCGCTTGCACCCCACCAGACGTGGGGCTCCGTCGTCGACGCGGCCAGTCCCAGCACGGTCGGCGAGCGCAAGAGTGTTTCGATGCGCCCGGCGTCGCCGCCGTGCACGATGAGGCGATTGTTCTCCGCGACGAGCAGCCCGGCGGGTGTGCTCGCCACGGCAAACACCGGCTCCGCCCCGAGCCCCGGCACCGGCTCGAAGCGCGCATTGGCGGAGTTCGCCGCGTCGCGCGGCAGCAACCGGAAGAGTCCGCTCCCCGTGGCCGCGTGGAGCTGGTCTTCGTGGCGGGCGATGGCGTTGACCAGCGAGGGCAAGCCCTGATTCGAACCAAAAAATGTGTGTGCGCCTCCGAGCATGACGCGCGCCGCGCCCCGGTTGGTGCCGAGCCAGAGCCCTCCGCCGCGATCCTCCGCGCCGATTCGCACGAGGGCGTTGGGCAGACCTTCCGCGATGCCCACCTGCCGCACGAAGCGCCCCTGCTGATCGAGGATGAGGAGTCCGTCTTTGGTGGTGCCCAGCGCGATGCTGCCGTCCGCCAGTCGCGCCGCCGAGAGCAGCGTGCCGCCCCGTAGTTTCGCGTCGACTTCCGTCGGAAAGGGCGTGGCGACTCCGGCGCGATCGACCCGCCAAATTCCGCCTTCGACGGTGGCAACCGTCACTGCGTCACCCTCGAGCCATGCCTCGACCAAGTTCATCGGCCTTAGGCGGGGGTCGGTGCTCACCGTCGTGCGTTCGCCGCCCACCAGTCGTTCAAGCGGGCCGCCGCCGATTTTTACCCAGACCTGATCGTCACGCCCGCCGAGGCGTTGGAATGTCTGCGGGTTGGGATCGCGCCACATCTGGAAACGACCGTCGTGCCATCGAAACACGCGCGGACCGGCGCTGAAGTAAACGCCGCCGGGGCCCGTCACGATTCTCCACACCGAGCCGAATTCGCGATCACCGGGTTCGAGCCGATCACGTAAGGAGACGAAACGTTTCGCGCCAAGACGGTCGGCTTCGAGATAGCCGAGTTCATCGATCGCGCCCACGTAGATTTTGCCGTCGGGTGCCAGCGCGAGCGCCCGAACGAACACGTTTGAGCCGATCGGAATCCGCCGCCACGAGACTCCGTCCGTCTCAAGCACGGAGCCTCTGTTGCCCAGGTAAACCAAGCCGTCGGAGTCAGTGGTGCTCGACCAGACTTGCGTGTGCCCGTCGTAGTCGCGTGGCAAATACGATTGAACGACGGGCTGGCCGAGCTCGTCGGGGCGGGCGGATACCGGCGACGCGTCCAAAAATGCCACCGCCGCCGCGCACGCGACGGCACGGACAACGATGTTAAGGACGCGATATCGGCGCGGCATCATTTCAATAAATTGTAAGAATTCCTCCGCCCTCGGGGGCCGCAATGCCGAAGTCGCTCAACTAATCCCGTGGGAGTATATGCCCGGCGGCGCAGCGCTGCTATTCTGAAGGCGCAACGTTTCCCGATCGTTTCCACTACTATGAATTCACCTGTCCCGCCCAGTATCTGCCCTTGGTTCCGGCGCTCTGTCCACGCCGTTCTCGCCGTTCTCGCCGCTGCTTCGCCGCTGGCCGCGGCCGATCTGTTCCTGCTCGACGGTGCCGCGCCCGGGCAGCCGGGCCGGTTGAGTTCGGTTCCGGGAGCGCTTGCCGCGACCGACACGGTGCCCTCGGCCGGCGGCGTGAAACGCGACACCGCTCCGTTCAACGCGCTGGTCTACCAGATCGGCAATCTCAACGGCACCTTTGTCGCGGGCGGCAAAACCCAGTTTGCCCTCTTCGCCGACGCCTACGCCCGGCAGGGCACCGCGCTCCAGGCGCGCGTCTCCTACGATTTCGACGGCAACGGCACCGCCGACCGCGTTGAGACCTACCGCTACTACGCCGTCAACAACGTGACCAACTGGGAGCGCTACACCGAGGTCATCCGCGACGGTCTGCAATCGGCGAGCGGCGCGTTTGCCGATTTCCGGGGTGGCAGCATCAAGTTTGAAGTCTGGAGCGCGCTCGGCTCGTGGCCGATCGATGTGCGGGTGGGCACGCCCGCCGGTCAGGCTTCGCAGTCGCGCCTCAACGTGCCCTTCGCGTTCTCCGCCGCGCCGCCACCGACGCCAACTCCGACTCCGGCGCCAGCACCCACACCGGCGCCGGCGCCAGCGCCCGCACCTACGCCAACACCGGCGCCCGCGCCCGCGCCCGCGCCCCCGCCCACACCTGCGCCTGCACCGACTCCAGCCACCGCGACCAACCTCCTCTATCTTCGCAGCGGTGCCGCCGAGAATGTCGTCGGGGCGCTCAGCGCGATGCCCGGCCCCGTTGCGGCCGTCGATCTCGTTCCTTCCGCCGGCGGTGTGAACCGCGACGCCCAGCCCACGCGTCCGCTCACCTACCGGCTCACCGGTCTCACCGGAACTTTCGTGCCCGGCGGGGTGACGCAGTTCCGTCTCTTCGTTGACGCAGGCAACGTCGCGCAGACCGCCGTGCAGGTGCGCGTCTCCTACGATTTCACCGGCGACGGCACCTGGGACCGTTTTGACCAGTATCACTATTTCGCCGTCAACGACGTCGCCGGCTGGGAAGACTTTGCCCAGGATTCGCGCGACGGCCTCGACTTCAGCGTCGGTGCGTTTGCCGCTCTCGCCAACGGCAACGTGCAGATCGAGGTTTGGAGTGCGCTCGGCAATTTCCCGGTGCAACTCCGCACCGGCGCCACCCTCGCCGAGGGGCGCGTCTCGACGCTCACGATTCCCTTCGCCTTCGGTAACTCGGCCAGCACTGGAACCGGCACCGGCACCGGAACCGGCCCGAGCACGGGCACAGGCACCACGGGCACCGGCGGCGGTTCGACGACGACCGGCGGCGGCACCGTCACGCCGCCCGTTGACTCGACGTTGCCGGAGCGTTTCCGCACCTTGATCGGCAATCTCGGCGAGGGGACCGGCTCGAGCAGTCATCCTTCGACGATCACGTTTCCCGACTCGGTGCTCGCACCGGCCGGCAACCCCGCTTATGGAGCCGGCTTCAATCCCGCCGCGCCGCTCGCGCCCGAACAGGTCAACACCATGCTGGCGCAGGGCCTGCAAGCGTGGCGCCGTCCCGGGAACCACGGCAGTTGCGTGGCGTGCCATGCGCCCGATGCCTTCGACCTCGCGCTGCTGGCCTATCCCGACGCCACGATCCATCGCCGCGCGCTCGACCACGTCGATGCCGCCGACGCCACGCGCATCGTCGATCTCGTAAAGGTGATCCGGCAGCTCTATGCGATCGAGCGCCCGCTCGATCCGTTGAAATTCCGCCCGCTCCAGCCCGGCGGCGAGCTTCTCCCCGGCGCGACGCCCCAGCAGCGCGACGCGGCCTTTGGCAACGTCCTCGCCAACGACGTGAAACTTCTCTGGGCCACCGGCCGCATTGAATCGCGCGCCGACGCGCTCGCGGCGCAGGCGCAGTTGCGCGATCTCGATCTCCGCAAGCTGCCCATCGGGGTGCCGTTTGATCTCTGGTCCGAGGACGCGGCCCATGGTCCGGGCCACCTCAGCGTCTCCGAATGGTTGCCCGGCATGGGCGTGCGCCCGAAGGCCGGCCGCGCCGCTGAGTGGTATGCGTTGCACGACGACTACCTGATCGTCCCCTCCGACGCGAAGTTCTGGGCCTATTTTTCGCGGATCGACGAGTTGCTGGAGAGCATCGAGCCCGCCGGCCACGAGCTCGGCTTCCAGTGGAGCCTGCTCAAATACAAATCCGTCCAGATCGCGCAGCACATGCTGCGGCACCGCTCCCTCGCGTTTCCCAATCCGCTGGTCGGCCGCACCGGTGACGCCGTGGCCAACCGCCGCGTGATCCTCGACCGCAATCCGCTCTTCCGCACGGGCGACCACCTGCGCCGTTTCCCGCTTTACGACGATCCGGCGAAACCGATCACGACCTTCCCCGCGTTTCTCGCGCCGACGCTGCCGACCGCGCGGGCCGAACTCCGCCGCCAAACGGAGCAGTTCTTCCGCGCGTGGTTCTGGATGGGGTGGAGCTACGATCCGGCGCTGCTCCTCTCCGATGAAATCTTCCAGACGGTCGAGGGCGACTACCTCTACGCCAGCCTGCTCGCCGACTATAAACTCCACCATGCCTTCGTGATCGCGAAGACCTCCGTCGCCAAAGCCGGCGCGACCGCGTGGTTCAACGCGCCCGGGCCCGGCGTCGCCGGCCACGGCAAATGGGCGAGCTTCACGCCCTTCATGGTGCTCCACCATATCGAGCGAAACCGCAATGAGCCCGGCGCCGCCGATCCGCGTCGCGCCGCGCACGACCGGATGTTTTCCAACACCGCGCGGATGTGGATTTACCTCGTGCAGGACGACCTCGAGCGCACGCGCACCGTCTATGACCGCAACCTCGTGCGCGGCGCGATCCGCTTCGCCCGCGCGTGGCTGAACGCCACGGAGCCCGGTGTGGACCACGCGCCGATCGACGCCGTCGTCGCGCAGATCGAGACGCTGCTCAACCAGGCGCAGGAACTCCGCACCGACTTTACCACCGAAGACCTCTCCAACGCCCTGCCGTTTTGAGCCGTCGAAACTCTATTCCAGTTATGAAGACCTCACTCGTCAGATATTCATCGCGGCTAGCCGTCGCCGTCCACGCCGCCTATGCCGGTTCGGCCCTGCTCGTTGGGTCGCTGCTGTCGCCCGCGCTTAGCGCCCAAACGAATCTGCTGACGTTTGGCAGTCCGTCGGCCGTGACCGGCCCGTCCGACATCGTCACCACGGGAACGTTTCACGCTGCGATCGGAGCAACCGCCGCCGATATCACGGTGAACGGCGTGACGTTCGCTACCTCCTCGCCGCTGATTACCGTATTCACCGCGACTGCGGTTAACTCTACGATGGGATCTTTTTCATCGGGTAATGCCAACTACGACTCGTTGATTAACCGCGGGTATATAACGGTCGGCGGCGGGTCTAACCGAGTCTCTCTAGGCGGCCTTACTTTGGGTAATCAATATCGGGTCCAATTTTGGACCCCTGCTTGGAGCACGACGATGCCGACCCAGATTATAAACGCTGACGAAGTTAACTTTGATCTTGGGAACACCGCGACAGTGCCCACGTATGCGGTGTCTTCGTTTACGGCGATAAGCTTGAGCGCGGATTTCTATTTTGGCCCGTATGGCGGAGGCTCAACGAATGGCTTGATGTCTGCGGTCGCAGTTTACGACGTCACCGCCATTCCCGAGCCCTCGACCTACGCGGCAATCGCCGGACTCGGTGCGCTCGGTCTCGCGTTTTGGCGGCGTAGATCGCGGCGCGCGGCAGCCGGAGGCACCGGGTGAATCGACCGACCCCTGTCGGCCGTGCCGTTCCCTCGCAGGGCCAAAACCGCGCGTCGGTCACACGCTGATCCACGCGGTAGTCGCCCTGATCGAGACCGTGCCCAACCAGGCGCAGCAACTCCGCACCGACCTTACCGCCGAGGATCTGCCCAACGGGCTGCCGTTCTGATCCGTCGAAGCTCTTTTTTCCGATTATGAAGACCTCACTCGCCAGTTATCCATCGCGGCTAGCTCTCGCCGTCCGTGCCGCCTATGCCGTGTCGGCCCTGCTTGTTGGGTCGCTGCTGTCACCCGCACTTCGCGCCCAATTTGCAACGATCACATTCGGCAGTCCTACGGCCATTTCCGGCCCGTCCGACATCGTCACCACGGGAACGTTTCACGCTGCGATCGGAGCAACCGCCACTAGTGTCACGGTGAGCGGCGTGACGTTCGCTACATCCTCGCCGCTGATTTCCGTATACAACGCTCCTGCGGTTACCTCGGCGATGGGATCTTTTACCTCGGGAAATGCCAACTACGACGCTCTGATCAACCGAGGTTTCTTTTCACCGGGCCCCTCTGGCTTTTTTCCGCAGGTTGAAATTAGCGGCCTTACAACGGGCAATGTGTATCGGATGCAATTCTGGACCCCGGCGTGGAATTCCGATGTTCCGACTACAATCTTTCATGGTGCCTCCTCGGACCCTTTTCATTTAGGGAACACCGCGACCGCTCCCACCTATGCTGTGGGCACGTTTACCGCTGATAGTTCGAGCCAGTATTTCACCTTCATGAACGGTGATACCGTGACCACCACCGGCGTGATGTCCGCGGTCGCAGTTTACGACGTCACCGCCATTCCAGAGCCCTCGACCTACGCGGCAATCGCCGGACTCGGTGCGCTCGGTCTCGCGTTCTGGCGGCGTAGGTCGCGGCGCGCGGCAGCCGGAGGCAGCGAGTGAATCGATCGAGCCCGTGTCCGTGGCGCCGCTCCCCCGCAGGTCCAAAACCGCGCGTCGGTCACACGCCGATCGGCGCGGCGGTCGCTGAGATCGAGACCTAGCCCAAGCAGGCGCGAAAACTCCGCACCGATTCCTTCACGAAAGACCTTTCAAACGCTCTGCCGTTCTAAGCTCCCCACTACTTCGACCCTCCCGGTTACGACTCCAATTTTACCACACCTAATGAAGTCCTCAATGCTGCCCAGATTCGTTCGTGTTCTCGCCATCGCGACCCTCGCAGTTGGAATCGCACGATCATCGTTCGCCCAGACGCTCGCGAACATCAACTTCGGCGCCCCGGTCGCCGCGTCCGGTCCCTCGGAAATGCTCACAACGGGCACGTTTCACTCCTCCATTCGCGCGACCACGACCACACTTGTGGTCGGTGGCGTCACTTTCAATTCCTTCGACACGTCGTCGATCTCGCTGAGTTCCGCGAGCTCGGTGGCCTATGTCCCGGGAGTTTTTTCGTCCGGGGATTCCACCTACAACACGCTCATCAATCG
>CALSBN010000014.1:0-40740 GCA_943373185.1 Opitutus sp. GAS368
GTGCAGCACCGCCCAATTGATCGGTGCCCGCCCGCGATACTTTGGCAGAAGCGAGCCATGCATGTTCCAGGCGCCGAGCGGTGGCAGCGCGAGAATCTTGGTCCCGATCATGTGCCGGTAATAGACCGAGAGAATCAAATCGGGCCGCAGCGCCGCGATTTTTTCCCGCCATTCCGGCGTGTTCACCGATTCCGGGGTGAAGACCGGGATGCCCTTTTCCTTGGCGGCGACCGCCGGCGTCTTGAACCAGATTTTCTCGTTGGGATTATCCTCGTGGGTGATCAACGCCACGACGTTGTCCCCGCGCTCGATCAGGAGAGACAGACAGGAGAAACCGACCTCGCTGTAGCCGAAGAAAACGATGCGTGGGCCGGTGCTCATTTGGTTTCCAGGATTTCCTTCACGTGATACCGCTGCCGCGCACGGACAACTTGGTAGGTGCGGCCCACGTATTCGCCGATCAGGCCGATACCGACCATCGTCACGCTCACCAGAAAGAACAAAATCCCGAAGAGTGTAAACAAGCCGCCTTCCTCCGGGCCGATGATCAGGCGCCGGAGCGCCAGCACGATCACCAGCAGGAAACTGCCCGCCGAACACGCGCCGGCGAACATCGTGAAATACTGCAACGGCGCCAGCGAGAAGCCCGTGATCAAATCAAAGTTGAGCCGGATCAGGCTGTAGAACGAGTAATTCGAGACGCCTGCGTGCCGCTCCTCATGTTTCACGCCGACCTCCGCCGGATTGGCCGCAAAACTGTAGGCCAGCGCCGGGATGAAGGTGTTGATCGCTCCGCTTCGCACGATGGCGTCGATCACGCCGCGCGAATACGCGCGCAACATGCAGCCTTGGTCCGTCATCTCGATGCTCGTGGTCTTCTCACGCACGAAGTTGATCAACTTCGAAGCGTAGGTGCGGAAAATCGAATCCTGCCGGTTCAGACGGTAGCCGCCCACGTAATCGTGACCGGCGTCCATTTTCGCGAGCAGTTGCGGGATTTCCTCCGGCGGATTCTGCAAGTCGGCGTCGAGCGTCACGATCACGTCGCCGCGCACGCGCTCAAACGCCGCCATGATCGCCATGTGCTGGCCGTAGTTGTTGTTGAAATCGATGACCCGCGTCACATCGGGCCGCGCGGCATATTGCGCGCGGAGCAACTCGATCGAGCGGTCGGCGCTGCCGTCATTCGTGAAAATGATCTCGTAGCGGCGGCCGAGCGCGTCGAGCACCGGATAAAGCCGCGCAAAGAGCGTCGGCAAATTCAGCGCCTCGTTGTAAACGGGAATAACGATCGAGAGCGGGAGAGTGACCGGTGTGCTCATGGTTTCTTTTGCGCGGTCAAGATGCCCGCCAAGGTCGCGACCACCCGCGTGACATCGGCTGCGGTCATTGTGGGAAACAACGGCAGGGTCAAAATGCTGCGGCACACGGCTTCCGCTTTCGGGAAATCTCCGTCCTTCCAGCCGAGCCGCCGATACAGGGCAAACAGGTGGATCGCCGGGTAATGCACGCCGCTGCCGATCCCCGCCGCGTGCAGCGCCGCCATGACCTCGGCGCGCTTCACGCCCGGCGGCAGCACGACTTGAAACATGTGCCAATTGCTCTGCGTGAAATCCGCCACGGGCAGACCCAACCCCGCCGCAGCCGTCCCGTGCGCCGCAAACGCCTCGAAATACGCCCGCGCGAGCTCGCGGCGCTTGCCGTTGAACTCCTCGAGGCGCGGCAACTGCCCGAGTCCCACGCGCGCGGCGACATCGGTGAGGTTGAACTTTCCGCCCACGACCTCGACTTCCATGCCGTCGAGGCCCGAGCGCACCACGCCTTGCAGGCGATACTGCTCGGCGAGCTTCGCCTCGGCTTCCGTGGTCATGACGAGACAACCGCCCTCGATCGTCGTGATGTTTTTATTCGGGTGGAAACTCACCGAGACAAAGTCGCCCGTCGCGCCGATGCGTTTGCCGTTCCACGACGAGCCCATCGACTGCGCCGCATCCTCGACGATCCGCAGGCCGTGCTTTTTCGCGATCGCGTAGAGGCGGTCGCGGTCCACGGGCAGACCGGCCAGATCGACCGGGATGATGGCCCGCGTCGCCGGCGTGATCGCGGCCTCGATGAGTTCCAGGTCCAGGTTGCGCGTCACCGGATCGATATCGACGAAGACCGGCCGCGCGCCGACCTCGAGAATCACGTTGCTCGTCGCCACCCAGGAGAGCGGCGTCGTGATCACCTCATGTCCCGCGCCGACGCCCGCGATCCGCAGCGCGATCTCCATCGTGCAGGTGCCGGAGTTGAAGACCCGCACGGGCCGCCCGCCGAAGTAGTCGGAGAGCTTGGCTTCGAGCGCCTTCACGTTGGGCCCGGAAGTGATCCAGCCCGAGCGCAGCACCTCGACCACGCCCGCGATGGTTTCCTCGTCGAGGGTCGGCCGGGTGAGCGGCAGATAAGGCACGGCGGATGCGGCGGGGGCGGACATATCAGGGTTGGTTGCTAAAGAGAAAATGGGCGCGCGATTCGGCAATCAGATGATACCGGAACGCGGGGTCGGCGAAGAGTTCCACCACGTCTTTCCTTCGCGCCACCGCGTAGATCCGCCCGGACCCCGCCCATTGGCGGTGAAACTCCGGCCCGTCGATGAAACGCCCGCTCGCCTGGGCCGCCGGATCGATCTGGATTCCCAGCTCGCCTTTATAGGCCACCGTGCCGACGACGCGTTTCGCGTAGAACGAGAAATCGTGAAAATACTCGCCGTAGTGATAGACCGTGTCGCCCGGTTGCGCCCGTGCGGCAAACGCAAGGGCGATGTCCTTGGTGCCGGGCCGTTTGATGTGGGGCGCCGCCAAAATCAGGCACACGTAGAGCCCGACCGCCGTGCTCACCATCGTCGTCAACCCGGCCCGCAACCCACGCACCCGCGCGAACCACGGCGCTATCACTCCGCCCAAGATCAAAACCGTCGCCATCGCATAGGCATACGGCCGCAGCAAGCGCGCCTGCACGGGATCGCTGATCAGGTCGGGTTTGGTGACCGCAATGATCAACGCCACGGCGAGCACGCCGCTGACGAAGGAAAACAGGTTAAATCCCCGCCGCAGCTTCCCGGTTCCGCCTTCCGCCCACTGGCGTGCCAGCCACGGCCCGATCAACACGGCGATCGGTGGAAACACCGGCAAGATATACGGAATCAACTTCGACTGGGACTTGGAGAAAAACAGGAAGATGAAGACGATCCACGTCACGAGGAACCACGCGTCGGCATTGTCCTTACGGCGCGCCCAGCCGCCGGCCAGAGCCTCACGCGCCGCGCCCCAAAAAAACCCGGTCCACGGGAAAATCCCCAGCACCACGATCGGGATAAAATACCACCACGGCTCGTAACGACCGTGCACCGTCGTGGTAAACCGCGTCCAATGTTCGTGGATCAAATAAAACTCGGCCCACGTCGGATTGCGCTGCGCCGCCAAAAGATGCCACGGCAGAGCGATGGCCAGAAACAGCGCGACGCCGCTGGGAAGGTGCAGCGGGCGGAGGCGTTTCCACTGGTTGAAAACGAGCAGCCACAAAAACATCACCGCGCCCGTGACGAGGAAACCGATCAGACCCTTCGTGAGCGTCGCGAGAGCCGCACTCGCATAGAGCCCGTAGAACAGCCATCGCCGGCGAGCGCCCGGCGCCTCGCGCACGCCCAGAATAAAGCAAAACAGCGTCGCGCACATGAGCATCGAGACCGCCATGTCGAGGATCAGCAGCCGCGACAGCGCGAAGAACAATAGCGACGAACCGAGCACGATCGCCGCAGCCACGCCCGCCGCCCGGCCGTGGAGCCGCCGCGCCGAAGCATACGTGATCAGCACTCCAAAAAGTCCGAAGAGCGCCGGCATGGTCCGCGCCGCCCATTCGTTTTCACCGAACACCGCAAAACACGCCGCCACCGCCCAGTAAAGCAGCGGCGGTTTTTCAAAATAGTTCACGCCGTTCAGCTTCGGCGTCACGAAATCGCCCGTCGCCAGCATCTCCCGGGGAATCTCCGAATAACGGCTTTCATCGGGGTTCGACAGCGCGTTCCCCCCCAACAGCGCAAAGTAGAGCGCGCCAAACGCCAAACCGAGCAGAAGCAGATCGCGTCGCCATGAAGCGGAGTCCGGGGCCGGGCCGGGATGATCGGTAAACATGGGGAGAGTTGGCCGTAATTCAGCCCGTGCCCGTGGCGCTGGCGATTTTTTTCGTGCGCCCGCCCGCGCTTCACCGCCATATCGACCCGACATGTCCACAGCGAAACCCTTCACGTTCATCTGCGGTCAGGACGACTACCTCGTCGGCCGGATGGGCTCGGAGCGTTTCGCCGGCCTCACGGCCGATCTCACCGATGAGTTCGCCCAGGAAACCGTCAACGGCTTCGCCGCCAACATGGGCGAAGTCGAAGCCGCCTTGAATCGTTTCCGCGAGAGCGTGCAGACCGTCTCGATGTTTGGCGGCAAGCGGGTCGTTTGGCTCAAAGACGTCAACTTCCTCGCCGACAGCGTCACCGGCCGCGCCGAGGGCACGCTCAAACTCGTCGAGGACCTCCAGGAACTCCTGACAGGCGTCAACCCGGCCGAGACCTCCATCCTCATCACCGCCTCGCCCGTGGACCGCCGCCGCGCGTTCCCGAAGTGGTGCGAGAAAAACGCCGATTTCGCACTGGCCGGGGGCGACGGCGACGATGCCGGCGAGGCCTTGGCCGGAGTCGCGCTCGCCGAAGCCAAAAGCCTCGGCACGAGCTTCGCTCCCGGCGCGCTCGAACTGCTGCTGCAGAAAGTTGGCGCCAACACCCGCCTGATCGTCGAAGAGACCCGCAAACTCTCCGCCTACGCCCAGCCGCTCGCCCCCGCCGCGCCCACAGGCCTCGGCGGCCGCATCGAGGAATCCCACGTCGCCGAACTCACGCCGAATGTCGCCGCCGGCGATTTCTTCGAGGCGGCCGAAGCCTTTTTTAGCGGCGATCTCAAGTGGACGCTGGCCGCGTTGCACCGCCACTTCTTCAGCGGCGGCGACGCGCGACCGATCATCAGCGCGCTGCAAAACCGCAACCGCATCTTGATCCAAGTCCGCGCCCTGCTCGACAGCGGCGACGCCCGCCTCGGCCCGCGCGGCCTCGACGGTTTGCCCAAAGCCCAAGCGCTCTACGGCAAACACTTCATCGGCGCGCCGGAGAAAAGCTCGTTCAATCTGTTTTCCCAAAACGCGTGGTATGTCGGCAAACTCGCCGGCAACGGCAAACTCCCGACGCTGCGCCGCCTGATCGACAACCAGCAGGAATTCATCGCCGCCTTCGAGGAAATCATCCGCCGCCCGAGCAACGCCCAGGAAGAAGTCCTGCGGGAATTGGCCGTGCGGTGTCTGGCGGCGTGAGCCAAGAAAATCCCAACCATGCCAATCCCCGACTACCAAACTCTCATGCTGCCTTTGCTGCGGTTTCACGCGAACGGTGCCGTTCACCCGCTCAATGCAGCGATCCTCGCTCTGGCCGACGAATTCAAACTCACCGAGGAAGAACTCCGTGTGCTTTTACCGAGCGGACGACAGACTACTTTTCGCAACCGGGTGGGTTGGGCCCGCACCTACCTTTCAAAGGCCGGCCTGCTCGCCACGGCAAAACGTGGGCACTTCAGCATCACCAAAATAGGGCAAACAGTCCTCGCCCAAAAACCTGCCCGCATCGACGCCCGTTTCTTGCTCCAGTTCCCCAGCTTTGTGGCCTTTAAAGAGACCAAACACGAAAGCGAATCGCCGGGCGCGACACCGCTTTCACCCTTCGAGACCAAAGAAAGCCCCGAAGAGCAAATCGAGTCCGCCCATACCCAACTAAAGCAAGCCCTCGCCGGTGAGCTCCTCACCCGCATCCAAGCGGCCGCGCCTGATTTCTTCGAGCGCCTCGTCGTCGAGCTGATGTTAAAGATGGGCTACGGCGGTTCTCGCCAAGATGCCGGTCGCGCCGTTGGCCGCAGTGGTGACGGCGGTATCGATGGAATCATCAACGAGGACCGCCTCGGCCTCGACAGCATCTATCTCCAAGCCAAGCGCTGGGAACAACCAGTTGGCCGTCCCGAAATCCAGAAATTCGCCGGCGCATTAGCCGAACACCGAGCCAAGAAAGGCGTCTTTATCACTACCTCCAGCTTCACCAAGGAAGCCTTGGCCTCCGCCACTAAACACGATGCCCGCATCGTGCTAATCGACGGTGAGCGACTCGCGATGCTGATGATCGACTACGGTCTCGGAGTCACACTTGAAGCCACCTACGAGGTAAAGCGGATCGACTCGGATTACTTTGCCGAAGAGTAACCGGTTCGTTGCACCGGGCTTTGAATTTGACGCCCAAACTCACCCCGACACGTTTCCCCTCATGTCGACGGTCACCGTGCGGGAGCTGCAAAAGAACCTCAAGCGGACCCTGCTCCGCGTCGAGCGGGGCGAAACCCTGCAGATCACCCGCCGGCGACGCACCGTCGCCCGGTTGACGCCCGAAATCGTTCCGACCACCCCCACGTCGAAGCCGGAACCGTGGCCTGATTTGGCTGCCCGGTCGGCGAAGATAATGGCGCTGGGCAAGACAAGCGCGCCGATCAACGCCGCCCAATTTGTCATCGACTCCCGCGGCAACTGGTGAGCGACGGCACTTACTTCGATTCGAGCGCCCTAGTCGCGGTCTACGTGACCGGTTCGTTCTCGGTCCGCGCCCGACAAGAGGTGCAAAAGGCGGGAATCATCGCCTTCACCCCGCTGCATGATTTGGAGGTTCGCAACGCCTTGCGCGCCCTGCACGGTCGGAAAGAGCTTACGCTCGGTCAGCGCCAAATGTTCGAGGCGCTGCTCGAAGAGGATCTGCGCTCGGGTCGCCTGTTGGCCACGTCCCTCGATCTGACCGCCGTCTTCAGTCGCGCAGCTCGGCTCTCGGCCGCGCATACCTCCCGCCTGCTTTGTCGAAGCCTCGATATTTTGCACGTCGCCGCCGCGCTCGAACTTAGGGCAACACAACTGGCGTCGGGCGACGAGCGCCAACTCGCACTGGCCGTCGCCACCGGACTGGTCGCCGTGGATATTCGCCGGTAGAAACGGGGAGTGTTTCACCGTTCCCACCCGATACACGCCACCGCCCGTTTTTCCGTTGGCCTCTCGTAACGCTCGACGCTTACTCCCCTGCTTTCCCGTGAACTCTTCCAACGCCTCCGCCGCCGATTCCGCCATCCTCAACGTCCTCGCGGACCGCTACGCTTCCACCGCGATGAAGGCGGTCTGGTCTCCGCACGGGCGCGTCGCCCTCGAGCGCGATTTCTGGATCGCCGTCATGAAGGCCCAGCGCGATCTCGGCGTCGCCATCCCGGCCGAAGCGATCAAGGACTACGAGCGCGTCAAAGGTGAGATCGACCTCGCCGCCATCGCCAAACGCGAGCGCGTCACCCTCCACGACGTGAAGGCCCGCATCGAGGAATTCTCCGATCTCGCGAAACGCCAGTTCATCCACCTCGGCCTCACCAGCCGAGACCTCACGGAAAACGTCGAACAGCTCCAAATCTTCCGTGCGCTCAAGGTCGTTCACTTCAAGTCCGCCGCCGCCCTGCTCGCCCTCGCCCGCCAGGCCGGCGCGCACCGCGACGTCATGCTCACCGGCCGCACGCACAACGTCCCGGCCCAGCCCACCACCCTCGGCAAGCGTTTCGCGATGTTCGGCCAAGAGTTGCTCGGCGCCTTCACCCGGATCGAAGAACTCATCGCCCGATACCCCGTCCGCGGGCTCAAGGGCGCCGTCGGCACCCAGCTCGACCAGCTCACGCTGCTCGGCGGCGACGCCCATAAAGTCGCCGACCTCGAGGCGCGCGTCATCCGGCATCTCGGATTCCACGCCTCGCTCGATGCGGTCGGTCAAGTTTACCCCCGGGGCCTTGATTTCGAGGTCGTCACCGCCCTGCACCAGCTCGGCGCCGCCGCCGCGAGTTTTGCCACGACCCTCCGCCTCATGGCCGGCGCCGGATTGCTCACCGAGGGATTTCAAGACGGCCAAGTCGGCTCCTCCGCCATGCCGCACAAGGTCAACGCCCGCAACTGCGAGCGCATCTGCGGTTTCTCCACGATTCTTTCCGGTTACGTGACCATGACCGGCGCACTCGCCGGCCACCAATGGAACGAGGGCGACGTCTCCTGCTCGGTCGTGCGCCGCGTCGCCCTGCCCGATGCGTTCTACGCCGTCGACGGCTTGCTCGAGACGTTTCTCACCGTGCTCCGCCAGCTCGAGGTTTTCCCCGCCGCCATCGCCGCCGAGAACGAGCGCAACCTCCCGTTTCTCTCCACCACCACGGTTATGATGGAAGCGGTGAAGCGCGGCGCCGGCCGGGAGACCGCCCACGAGGCCATCAAGGAGCACGCCCTCGCCGCCGCCAAAGCCCTGCGCTCCGGCCTCGGCGACGCCGATCTGCTCAGCCGGCTTGCCACCGACAAACGCGTCGGCCTCGGTAAAAAAGCCCTGGTTGCCATTCTCGCCGAAAGCTCGCGCTTCGTCGGCGCCGCGCCGCAGCAGGTCGATACCTTTGTCGCGGCGGTCAAGCCGCTCGCCAAACGCCACAAGGGCGCCGCCGACTACCGGCCCGCCAAACTGCTTTGACGGGCGCGCTCGTCGCGCCGCCGGGCGGTTTCACCGCCACCGCCGGACTTTTGGGCTTCGGGAAATTTTCGTTTGCTTCCGCTGCTTCCGCCGCGCTTCCTCTCCCATTCACGTAGTCGATTCCCTGTCCAAATTTAACACCACACTATCATGGCTGAACTCGTAGGAAACGTCTTGGTGGGCCAATCCGGCGGCCCCACCTCCGTCATTAACGCCAGTGTCGCGGGCATCGTTGCCGAAGCGCTGAACCACGAGTGCATCGAGGAGATTTACGGCACGCTCAACGGCGTGCTCGGCATTCTCCAAGAGGACTTTATCGATCTCGCCGGCCAATCCCAGCAACAGATCCGCGCCCTCAAGCACACGCCCGGCGCCGCACTCGGCACCTGCCGTTTCAAGCTCAAGAAACAGGCCGATTTCGACCGCGTGCTCGAAGTCTTTAAAGCCCACAACATCCGTTATTTCTTCTACATCGGCGGCAACGATTCCCAAGACACGGCCGACAAGATTTCCAAGCTCGCGCAAGCTCAGGGCTACGAACTCCGCGTCATCGGCGTGCCCAAGACGATCGACAATGATCTCCCCCTCACCGACCACACTCCCGGCTACGGCTCCGTGATCAAGTATCTCGCCACGACCGTGCGCGAACTCGCTTGTGACAATGAGGCCATGGGCCAAGGCGACCTCGTTTCGATTATCGAGGTCATGGGCCGCTCCGCCGGCTGGATCGCCGCCGGCGCCTCCCTCGCCAAGCGCAAGGATCACCCGCACGACCCGCCGCACATCATTCTCCTCCCTGAGGTTCCGTTCAACCAGGAGAAGGTCCTCGAAGACATCCGCCGCGTCCTCAAGCGCGAGAAATTCTGCCAAATCGTCGTCGCCGAGGGGCTCGTCGATTCCGACGGCAACTACCTCGCGGCGGATGCCGCCACCGACGCCTTCGGCCACGCCAAACTCGGCGGCGCCGGCGATGCCCTCGGCGAGATCGTCGAACAGAATATCCCCGGCGTAAAAGTCCGCGTCGCCAAGCCCGGCATCGCCCAGCGCGCCGCCGCCCACATCGCCTCCAAGACCGATTCCGACGAGGCCTTCCTCGCCGGTGAAGCCGCCGTCGAAGCCGCCATCAAGGGCGAGACCGACAAAATGATCACTCTCGTCCGCGGCGACTCCGAGGCCTACAGCGTGGAAACCGGCCTCGCCGCCCTCCACGAAATCGCCAACGGCGTGAAGAAGCTCCCGAAAGATTGGATCAACGAAGACGGCGTGAGCATGAACTTCCAGTTCCTGCGCTACGCCCAACCGCTGATCGCCGGCGAAGTCACCGTGCCCTACGATGCCGGCCTCCCGGTCTTCGCCCGCCTCGACAAGTCGCGCGTCGAGAAGATTCTCCCCGCCTACACCGTCTAAACGACGAATCGCAGGTTTTCAAAAAAGGGCGGGTCTCTGACCCGCCCTTTTTATGCCCAATCGCCAGCCGCCTACTCCAAACAGGCCGCAACCAAACGATCATGCACCGCCGTCGCCGGGATTGATTCCTTCCCCTCCATCCCGGTTGCCGCCGCCAGGTTTCCCGTCCCGATCAGCACCGGCCATTCGCTCGCATCCGCCGGACACGTCCCGTGCGAGCCCTTCACGAGCGAGGGATCGAGGGAGATCACGTCCATCAGCATTCGAAAACCCAACATTTTCCGGATCAACTTTCCCGCGACCTTAAGTTTCGGAAACGCGATCGCCGGATCAACAAAGAGTTCCGCCGGATCGTAGCCGAATTTGCGGTGAATATCGACGCAGCGCGCGAAATCCGGCGCCTTCCGCTCATCGTCCCAATAGTAATACGTGAACCACGCATCCTCGGCCGAAAACGCCACCAAATCCCCCGAACGCGTGTGATCGAGCCCCGCCACGCGCTGTGCCGCCGCATCGAGCACCCGCGCCACACCATCGGTGCCCTCGACCGCCGCGCGCACCTCTCCGAGTAGCGCCGGATCGTTCACGTAAATGTGCGCGACCTGATGATCGGCGATGGCAAAAACCTTGCTCGCGCCGCAGTCCATCAACTCGAGGCCCAGCTCTTCCTTGATCGCGAGCCACCCGCGCGCCCGGAAGATCCGGTTCAACGCGATCGACCGCGTCACCGCGGTGATTCCATACTCTGAAAGCACGACCGGGCGCACCCCGCGCCGCGCATAAAAATCGATCAGCCCGCCCGCCACCCGGTCAATCTCCCGAAAATCCTCGGCGAGTCGCGGATCATCAGGCCCCAACCGCTGCAGGTTGTAATCGAGATGCGGTAGGTAAACGAGCGACAGGTCCGGACGGTGCCGCTCCTCAATCCACTCGGCCGAACGCGCAATCCACTCCGACGACGCAATGCCCGCCCGCGGTCCCCAAAACGCCGGAAACGGAAACGGCCCGAGGTCGGCCTTAATCTCCTCCCGCAGGCCCATCGGCTGCGTGTAAACGTCGAACACTTTGCGCCCGTCCGCCGGATACATTGGTCGCGGCGTGATCGTCCAGTCCGCGCTCGAATACATGTTATACCACCAAAACAATTTCGCGCAGGTAAACCCCGGCTGCCGCTCGCGCAGCGTTTCCCAAAGCTTTTTCCCCTGCACCACGTGGTTCGACTGCTTCCAAAACTGATGCTCCGCCAACGTGCGATCATACCAGCCGTTGGCGACGCAGCCATGCCCCGCCGGCGGCAGCCCTGTGAGATACGTGCTCTGCGCCGTGCACGTCACCGCCGGCAGCACCGGCTTAACCCGGATCAAACCGTCCGCCTTCGCCAACGCCGAGAGCCGGGGCGTGTCCGGCCCAAGAACGCGCGAGGTGAGCCCAACGACATTGATGATCGCGGTGCGACTAGCCATACCGTTCGCGCAACTCGTCAAACGCCGCCTTCACCACGGCGCCATCCATCTCGTGAATCTCAAGCCGCACGCCCGGGGCGCGGATCATCGGGATCGTCAGTCGCCCGCCGAGATGTTCGCGGAACTCCTCCAGCCCATCGAGCATGTCCTGCCGGCCCGTCGCGCTGCGGATCTGCTTCACCGGGGTGAACAACTCGAAACCCAGCGCCTGAATCACCCCAAGAATCCGTTCGGCATCTCTTTCCGACAACAGGCCCGTGCGCCGTGCGTAGATCAAGTCGATCGCCATGCCCACCGCCACGGCCTCGCCGTGGCTCACGCGAAACTCCGACAGTTGCTCGAGTTTGTGCGCCGCCCAGTGCCCAAAATCCAGCGGCCGCGCCGACCCGCGCTCAAACGGATCGCCCGCCGTCGCGATATGCTCCATGTGCTGCCGCGCGCTTTCGCGGATCACCGCCTCAAACGCCTCGGGTTCAAACTTCGCCAACGCCTCCACCCGCGCCGCGATGAAATCGAAAAACGCCGCGTCTCGGATCAGCGCCACCTTCACCGCCTCGATCAACCCCACCCGCCGCTCGCGGACGGGCAAGCCGTGCAGAAACGCGAGGTCGTTGATGATCGCGTGCGGCACGCCGAAAGAACCCAACCAGTTCTTTTTCCCAAAAAAGTTGATCCCGTTTTTCACGCCGACCCCGCCATCGCCCTGGCTCAGACTCGTCGTCGGCAACCGCACCAGCGGAATTCCCCGGTGCGCCGTCGCCGCCGCGAAACCGACCAGATCCAGCACCGCCCCGCCGCCCACCGCGACGATGTAGGAATGCCGGCATAGCCCCGCCGCATTGATGGCCTTCCAAACGGCCTCCAGCTGGGAAAAGTCATTCTTGATCCGCTCGCCGCCGGGCAACGTCACCGGCGCGGCCGCAAGCGTCATGCTCTCGCCGCGCGCCGCAAACCACCCCGCGATTCTATCCGCCAACCCCGGAAACGCCGTCTCCAGTCCCTGATCCCAAAACACGAGCGCCCGCACCCGTTGACCCGACTCCCGGGGAGTCAGCACCCCAGCCAGCGTGAGATTCTCCGGAGAAAACACGTTGCGGGTAAAAATCAGCCGATGCTCGTGTTGCAGCGTGATGGGGAACGAAAGATTGGGCGAAGACTCGGCCATGAGCGGGACCATGACTTAGCCGATAAGCCCGGCGCGACGGCAAGGCCGCATTCGCAGTCTTAAGTAGGGCAAGGTCTCCGACCTGCCCTCCGCGCCCGAGCCATGGCGGGTCGGAGACCCTGCCCTACTCAAAATCCCCTTACCCAGACGCCGCTTTCCGCTGCGCCCACTTCCCGAGCGGGACCGCCAGCGCGCACATGGCCGCCGGCACCCAGGCACTCACCGCCGCCAACGCGATCGCATCGACGAACGGGATAAAGGCCAACATCCGCCGCACCCAGCGGCCGAGTTTCTCGGTCGGTGCGCCCGGCTTGTATTCCCTCCGGGCCAGCAGACTCAGGACCACGATGTAAACGAACAGCGCGCCGACCCACCAAAGAAACTCCGGCCGCCACTCATGGTCGGGTAACGAAGCCACCGTCACCGCCAACAGCACGCGGCACCCCGCCATCAACACCACCGAGCCAGTCCAGCCCTTGTGCAGCCAGTCGTAGAGCACGATCACCGCCGCCAGAGCGATCGCCCAGAAATACGTCGCGCCCGCGAGCACGAGCAGCGCGAGGCCCAGCGCGAGTTGCGCGCTTCCGACCCACGCCGCGAGGATCCGCTTGATTCGCCCCTGCGGAATCGCGCGCTCCGGCCGGTGCTGCAAATCAAAGCGCGCGTCCGCCACGTCGTTCAACGTCGTGCCGCCCGCGTAGGTCAGGCTTCCGGCCAAAAATCCCAACCCGATCAGCCACCATGGCGGCCAGGCTCCGGCCACGGGCATCGAGAGCACAAGCGCCGCCAAAACATTGCTCCACACCGACGGGAAATTTCCCGCCCGCGCGAGATCGAGCCAAAGACGGAAGACAGAGCGCGTGCCCGCCGGTTTTGTCGGGGTGGTCATCGCGTGGCCTTACCCGACCTGTAGGCCCGACCGTTGGTCGGGCTCCAGGTCGCTCCGGACAACCGACCGCCGGTCGGTTCTACAGAAAACTCCGAGGTCATCGCAATCATGCGAGCCCCCGTGCGGCGAGCGCCGCGAGCGTCCACTCGTATTCGCCGACCAATTGATCCTCGATGCCGCCGCGCAAGGCCGGTGGCAGCACTTCCCAGGTATAGGTCTCCATCTCCGCGTGTTGGCAGGCGGCCGGGTTCGCCTGCATCCAATCCAGCGCCCCGAGCAGATGATCGCGCGTATCGCCAAACGGCGCGCCGGGCGCGGCATGAAGCGGCAGGTGAAAATGCACGCGCCATTCGTCGTCGGGCTGCGACGGCGCGGCGTCGGCCAGCGCGTCCGGCAGGTCAACATAGCGCTGCCGCACGACGCCGGTCATGGCGTTGCCCACGACGACCTGATGCAGATACGTCGGCTCGACAAATGCGGCGAGCGCGGCCCGGCCGGCGGCATCCGGTTTCACGCGGAGCGCCGAGCTGAGGTGAATTTTGCTCAGGCGTAGGCCGGCCGCCGCGAGACGATCCAGCGCTTCCCGCGGCGATTCGAACTCCACGCCGAGATGGCAACAGTCGTAGTTCACGCCCACCCGGCGGAGTAATCCCTCGGCATCGACCGCTCCGTCGCTCGCGCGCCAGGCGTTGAAAAAATCCACGGTCTCCGGCGTCGTTTCAAAGTAACAGCAGGGCTCCGGCTCCAGCCCGAGGTGCAGATCGCGGCCGGTCCGCGCCGCGAGTTCCGCAACGTAACGGCCGATCGCCGTGACATTGGAAAAAATCGCGGCCCGGCGCGCGGGATCGTCGTTGGTCCAGGCCTTAAACGAGCCCGGCACCGTGCTCACGCTGCCCGCGACGCCCGCCGGCACGAGCGCGGCGATCAGATCAAAAAGCGATTTCGTATACGCGAGCCGCTCGGGCGTGGACCAGTCCGGGGCGTAGACTTGTTCCTTCACGCGCGTGCCGTGAAAGCTGCCATAGGGAAAGCCGTTGATCGTGAAAACGTAGCAGTCGTGGCGGTCGAGCCACGAGCGAAACGCAGCGAGCGCGGCGGGTTGCGCGAGCTCCTCGGCCGCGCGTGCGCCGAGCCGCAGCCCGATCGCGTAAGGCCGCCCGGCGGCGACGCGGCGACGAACGACGAGGGTGTGGCGCTCCAGCGTGTCAAAGGTCTGCGCCCACGTTTCCCCGCGATGGACGTTGGTGCAGTAGGCGAGGTGGAGGCCGTGGCGGAGTTTCATACGGCTGATGCAGGTAGGGACCGCTCTCCGAGCGGTCCGCACGGACGGCTCGGAGAGCCGTCCCTACCTAGATTTTGAATTTCGGGCACTGCGACAGAAAGCGGACGGGGTTTTGATACAGCACCTGATCGACGAACTCGGCGCTGTGACCACGGCGGCGCATCTCGAACGCGGTCTTCGGCACCGCCAGCGGATCGCTCACGCCCCAGTCGCAGGCAGAGTTGAGCCAGATGCGATCGTGGCCGCTCGTTTCCAACATATCCACGGCGCGCGGCGGCGACGATTTCGAGTCGGGGTAAAGCGTGATGCCCGCCCAAAAACCCCGGTCGAGCACGAGTTGCACCGTGTGTTCCTCGACGTGATCGATGATGACGCGCCCCGGCTTCACACCGCGGTGCGAAGCGAGCAGATCGAGAATGAGCCGCGTGCCCTTGAGCTTATCCTCGAGGTGGGGCGTGTGGACCAGGATGAGTTGGTCGTGCTTCACCGCGAGGGCCACGTGATCTTCGAGGACCTTGAGTTCGTTGCGCGTGTTGCGGTTGAGCCCGATTTCGCCGATGCCGAGCACGTTGGGCTTGGCCAAGAACTCCGGGATCATCGCCAAAACATCGGCGGCGAGCGCGAGGTCTTCGGCTTCCTTCGGGTTGATGCAGAGCCAAGAAAAGTGCGGCAGGAGAAACTTCGCAGCCCGCGCCGGTTCGTAGTCGGTCAACTGGCGGAAGTAGTCGCGGAATCCATCGACCGAGCTGCGGTCAAATCCCGCCCAGAACGCGGGCTCGCACACCGCCGCACAGCCCGCCGTGACCATCGCCTGATAGTCGTCGGTCGTGCGGCTGACCATGTGGCCGTGGGGTTCGATGTAGCGCATGACGGGCGTGAGACTATCGCTTGGCGGGTTTTTGCCACGCGCCGAGCGCGGCTTTTCCGGAAGAAACGCGATCGGGCTGGGTCGAGGGATCGCTGAGCTGCTCCAAAATGCGGCGAGCCCGCGCCGGCTTTCCGTCGACCAGCACCTTGGCCGCCCGGCGCAACGCCTCGCAGCGAAAATCATCGGCCGCACCGTGCCGTTCCACCCGGTCAAGAAACGCCGCGACTTCGATCAGCTTGGCCCGCGTCGGCACGAAGCTGTGATCAACGAGAGCGGTGGAACGGGGGGCGGGCATAACGCGGGAGAACTGAAAGACCAGAAGAGGGAAACCGGGTCAAAGAAAACCACGGCCCCACCGGAGATCAACGGGAGAGGTGCGGGCGGGGCGCCCAAGCGACATCGGTCGCCACCGCGCCTCGTGCCTGCTCAAGCCAGGCCGAGGTGCTTGAGCGCGGCCGGCGTCGGACCTTCAAACGTTTCGATCGCCACATTGCCCACATAGCCGAGGTCTTTCCATCCTTCCGGCGTCGAATAGAAGCCGCCCGCCGTGAGATCGCGGAAGCGGGTGAAAAACTGCGCCGCTTTTTTGAACTCGGCCTTCGCCGTCGGCACGAAACAGATGTCGTCGCAGATCGCGCGACGCTGGCCGGCCACGAGCGACGTAAACTCGTTGCCGAAGCGTTTTTGAGCCTCGGCTTCGAGCCAGGCGAGGCCTTCCAAGATCATGACGCGGTCGCGGTCATGGCCCGGATAGGGCGCACTGATCCACTCGTCGATGAAGTCGGGCACGCCCACCGTGGAGGCGGCGGGCGACTTGGCATCGGCGGGGATGATCACGTCGCAGAGTGTCACCGCCGTGCGGCGTTGGTCGTCGGTGAAGGTCAACGCCCAGACATCACCGGGCTTGTAGGTCTTGAGCAGATCGGGATCGGTGCCGTAGCCGACGGCCGCTTTCGCCGCGGGCGCGGTGGCCGCAAGTGCGGCGCGGTCGAGCAACGGGAGCGAAGCGGTGGCGGTGAGGATCCACTTGAGGGCGGTGCGGCGGTCCATGCGGCCGCGGGGCGGAAGTTCGGGGGTGCTCATGTTCAGAGATTTCCTTTCTTCATTTCGGCGAGGAGGTAGTCGCCGGCCCGCCACGCGAGCGCCATGATGGTGAGCGTGGGATTCTTGTCGGCATTGCTCACAAACGGGCCGCCGTCGGTGACGAAGAGGTTTTTCACGTCCCACGTCTGGCACCATTGGTTCGTGACCGATTTCTTCGGATCGGTGCCCATGATGGTGCCGCCGACTTCGTGGATGATCTTGCCGCCGGGTTCGATGGCTTCGGCGCCCGTGGCATTAACCTTGTTGGGCTTGCCGCCCATTTCCGAGATGAGAGCCGCAAACGTCTGCTGCATGTGCGCGGCCTGCTTCGTCTCGTGGTCGGACCATTTCCAATGGAAGCGCAGCACCGGTATGCCCCACTTGTCTTTCACCACGGGATCGAGATCGCAGAAGGAATCGTCGTTCGGGATCATCTCGCCGCGACCGGCGAAGCTCATGAACGAGCCGTAGTAACGGCGCGCGTCCTCCTTGAACTGGCGGCCGTAGCTGCCGTTCGTGAGATCGGCGACTCCGGCCGTCGCGCCCATCCCGGGCATCCGCCGGCCGGAACCAAATTCAATATGGTAACCGCGGGCAAAGCCGAGCTTGCCGGCGAGTTGCTCCTTGTAGAGCCACCACGGCACATAGACGTGGTTGCCGCCGGCGCCGTCTTCGTTGTGCACCGGCATATTTTCCAAGGCCGGGATTTGGCCGGCAAGGCGCGCGCCGACGGTGTCCATGATATATTTGCCGACGAGGCCGCTGGAGTTGGCGACGCCGTTCGGATGCCGCGGCGATTTCGAATTGAGCAAAATGCGAACGGACTCCGCCGAGCTCGCCGCGAGCACCACGACGCGGGCCTTGAGCGTGCGTTCCTCGCCCGTGATCCGGTCGACGCAGATCACGCCGGTGGCCTTGCCGTTTTCGTCCATCGTGACCTCGCGGACGAGCGAGTTGGGCAAAATGTCGAGATTGCCGGTCGCGAGCGCGGGCGGGAGATGGACGGTCGAGGACTGGTAGTTGGCCCGGGTCGAACAACCGCGGCCGCAGTCGGTCGCCCAAAAACACGCGGCACGCTCCCGCATCGACTGGGCGAGAATGCGCTGCGCGGTGGGATTCTTCGGGTGGAGCTTGGCGGGGATCGTGGCGGCATCCTGTTTCACGCTGAGCACGGCGCGATGGATCGCGACCACGGGCAGGCCGAGTTTTTTGGCGCGGTGCTGGGCGAGAAGTTCGCCGGCGCGGGGTTTGGGCGGCGGCAGCAGGCAGCCCTCGGGGGAGTCGGGCGTGTTTTCGAGTCCGTTGTTGGCGCCGTAGACGCCGATCAGCATTTCGACCTTGTCGTAGTAAGGTGCGACGTCGTCGTAGCCGAGCGGCCAGTCGAAACCGAGACCATCGCGCGAGTAGGGTTTGAAGTCGTAGGGCCCGTTGCGCAGGGAAATACGACCCCAGTGGTTGGTGCGGCCGCCGAGCATGCGCGCCCGCCACCACCAGAACTGGCGGGTCGGATCGCTCGACGCGCTCGTGTAGGGCTCGCCGGGGACCTGCCAACCGCCGTCCACCGTGGAGTCATAGAAGCCAAAGGGCTTGTCCGGCGTGCTCGTGCCCCGCAACGGCGCCTGCGCGTTGGTTTGAAACATCGGCGTTTCTTTGACCGGGTCGTAGTTCCGACCGGCCTCGAGCATGAGAACCTTTACGCCCTCCATCACGAGCGTGTAGGCGGTCTGGCCACCGGCGGCGCCGGAACCGACGACGATCACATCATATGAGGGCTGGGTCTTGCTGGCAGTGATGAGGGGCATGGGAAGCGGGGATGACGAAACGCTACGAACAAAGATCGGGCCCGCCCCGAGGCAAGCGCGACCGGCGGATTCGAGCGCAAAACTCGGCGAGGTTTGGCCTACCGGCGGGCGGTTTGGCGGCGCCTCACTCCGGCATCCGGATGATGCCGCGCCGGATCGCTTCGGCGGTGGCTTGGGCGCGGTCGTTGACCTCGAGTTTTTCCAAGATGTGGCTGACGTGACGCTTCACCGTGTCCTCGGAAATGCCGAGGGTCCCCGCGATTTCCTTGTTGGCACGGCCGGCCGCGACGAGGGCGAGAATCTCCCGCTCGCGCGCCGTGATCGCCGGACCGAGCCGCAAGGCACCGAGCCGGCGCTCCAACTCGGGAGCAACCGAGCGCCGTCCTTGCGCGACGAGGTGCAAAGCGGCGATCAAGGCGGTGCGGGTGGCCGATTTCTGAAGATAACCGAGCGCGCCGGCATCGAGCGCCGTCTGAATCTCGTCATCGCGGGCGTAGCTCGAAAAAATCAGCACGCGCGCGCCGGGATCCGTCGCCAAAATCGCGGCGGTGGCCCCGGCACCGCCGAGGCCGGGCAGCATCAGGTCCATCAAGACCACGCGCGGTCGATGGGCGAGGTAGGCGGCCACCGCGTCTTCGCCGCGCTCGGCTTCGGCCACCACCGTGATCGCGGGATCGAGTTCCAGCGACGCGGCGAGCCCGCTGCGGACGACGAAATGGTCGTCCACGATGAGGACCGTCAGCTGCGGGCGGGTAACGGGTTCAGGCATAAGACGACGGAGCGGGTGGCAAAGGCAGGGAGACTCTCACCGTGGTGCCTGCGCCCGGGGCGGTGCGCCAGACCACTTCGGCGCCCAGTTTTCGCGCCCGTTCGCGCACTCCGGCGCAGCCGAAATGCCCGCGGCGGTCGGCCGCCGGCACGGCCGGATCGAAGCCACGGCCATCGTCGGAAACGCTCAGCACGAGCACACCGTCTTCGACGCCGAGCCGGATCTTGATCGCCGCCGCACCCGCGTGTTTCAGCGCGTTGGTGACGGATTCGCGCGCGATCATCCGCAAATCGTGAACGGTGCCGGCGGGCAACCTCGGCACCGGCCGGACAATTTCCACGCCCACGTCTTTACCGCTGTCGGCGGCGAGCCGCGCGGCGGCGCCTTCTAACGCGGCGGCGAGATCGCCGGCCACCTCGCTGGGGTCGCGCAGATCGGAAATCAGATTGCGGGTCTCACTCTGGATCCGGGTCACCAGGTGTCGCGAAGTCGCCGCGAGCGAGCGCCCCGACTCATCCAGCTCACGGGTCGCCAGCGCATCGAGCCGCAGGCTCACCCCGGCCAGCTCCTGCTCCAAAGTATCGTGGAACTCGCGCGCGATGCGCTGGCGTTCCTCGAGCGCGGCTTCGGATTCGATGCGATGACGGAGCGCGGTCGTCTGCCGTCGAACTTGGACGCGCAACACCACGATCCAAAGTCCGGCCAAAAGCGTTACGGCGCCCAAAACAGCGAGAATCGCGCCGAGCCGACGCACCGTCCACCACGGCGGCGACTCCAGCACGGCAATATCGGCGGCGCCGCGGGCGCGCAAACTCACCACGCCGGCCCTCGTCGCAAAGCCGTTGCCGGGCCGGGAACTCTCAACGCGGCAGATCGCGGTGACCCGAACCCGGGACCCGGCCGGCGGCGGGACGACCGCTTCCGGCACGCGCGCCTGCAGCGTGCGTTGGCCTTCCTGCAGCACGAGCACGGTGCCGCCATCCGTCTTGAAGGCATCGACCAGCGTGGCGGTGACGCTCACGAGTTGGCCGTCATGGAGACCGGCGAGGTTCTCCAGCGAATGGACGTCCACCGGCGCGGGCGGCGGGCCGGGCTCGCGGCCGACCAGCACCGCATCAACCACAGAAGCGCTGAAACCGTCCATTTCGGGAAACCCCGCGATCTTGATCTTGTCGCCGGCGTTGAGCGCCGTGGGCACCCATAGCCGCACGCTGAACGCCGTATCATCCTGCCGCAAAAAAATGCGGTCGCCGGCAAACGCGGCCGCGACCACGCCCGTGATGCGCACCCGCCGATCACCGTGGCCCGCGACCTGGAACGCCAACAACTCCGCGGCCGAAATCAGCGGGGCTTGCGCCGCAGGGAGCGCGGGGTCGAGGACGGCGACATCCGTCCAATCGATCACGCGGACGTGGGCCTGCACGAGCTGGCGGCGCTCGTTGTGATAGCCGGAGGCGAGGCCCTTGATGCGCACGCGGCTGTCCACGAGCGGGCGTTGGCTTTCGGGCGGCGCGTCGATACGCACGTCGATCACGCGCGAGCCCATCGCCAGCCGGAGCAAGCTGCGGCCCTCGTCGAGCGGCGCCACGGTGTGGACGACGCCCTCGACGGCCACGCGTTGATAGTGGAAACGCGCCGAAACGAGATCGTCGTAGTTGGCCGGAACGCCTGGCGGGCGTTCGCCGTGGCGCAGCACCCGGGCGGCCGAGAGTCCGAGACCGGGCAGAAAGAGTCCCATGCGGGTGAGACCCTGGACCTCGATCTCGTCGCCCGGGCGGAACGCGCCGGCACGCTCGGGGCGGAAGAACGTGGTCGAAGTCTCGTCCTGCACAAAAACGGCGGAAGTCTCGACGAAGACCACCGTGCCGCGCAGCCGCGCCTCAAGACCTTGGTCCGCCTGGGTGCGATTCAGAGACCGGACCTCGATGGCCTTGGTGAGCACTTGCGCCGAAACCGGTCCGGCGAGGACAAGCGCGGCGCAAAAAACGAATTTCAGGGGCCAACATTTCACGAAGGTGAAGAGATTCTTGCGGACTTCGCGGTGCGCGCAAGCCGTGCGACCCGGCGGGAAACGAAACGGGGCGGGTCGGAGACCCGCCCGACTTGAAATCAAAACACGGTCTTCACGCCGAAGGTCCAGTTGATGCCGTTGACCTCGTAGAACTGCACGGCCGGCGCGTTGGCGCCGACCTGCTCCATGATGAGGTAGGGTTCGTTGAAGATGTTACGGGCGGAGAAGAAGAAGTTGATCGTGTTGGTAATCCGATAACCGCCGCCGATATCGAGGTTGGAGCGGTGGCGGTAAAAGCGCGGATTGCCCGTGACGTTGGTGGGGAAGTTGTCGCGCCAGTTGAGGTTCGAGTAGAGATTCAGTTTCCGGTAGGAATAGCTGAGGCCGGCGTTGATCGAGTGAGGAACGAGATTGGCTCTCTTGATACTGGCGTAACTGCGGGTGTAGCTGGCGCGAACGTTGAGGCCGCTCAGCAGCCCCGGCAGGAACGAGAGGCTCTGGCTGTATTCGAGCTCCATGCCACGCACCGTGACGTCGTTGATACTCGAGGTCGTGGTTCTGAACGTGTAGGCCGACAGGTCGAGATCACCCTTGTAGCCAAATTCCGAGGCCGTCAGGTCGTTCGTGATGAAGAGGCCCTTCACGTTGTTCTGGTAAAGGTTCACCGCGAGGATGCCCACGGGCTCGAAATAGTAGGCGACGCGCCCGGCGAAGTTCTTCGATTTCTCGGGCTTGAGCGAAGGGTTGGGCGTATTCACGAACAGTGTTTCGTCGTTGATGTCCTCGACGCCGGCGATGTCGCGGAACGTGGGGCGACGGATCGTCGAACTGAAGCCGAGTTGGGCGTCGAAATTGGGGCTGATCTTGTATTTGAGCGAGGCGCTGGGGAAATAGTTGCTGTAGTTGCCGAGGCGGTGCGTGCGCGGCTTGGAGAAATACTGATACTTGAGCCCGTCGATGGTGGTGGCGCGGCCGTTGGTCTCGGCGAAACCGGCGGCGGCGAGTTCGGCGGGCGAGCGCGGATTAAACTGCAACGCATCACCGCTCGTTTCTTCGCGGCGGAGGCCGGCGCGAAGGTTGAAGCGGCCGACGGTGGTGGTGGCCATGATGAAGGCGGCGTCGATCGTCTCCTCGTAGTGCCGCGTGTTCGCGACGAAGGCGTTGTAGAAATTCGCCGCGGTGAGGGAATTCGTGAAGCCGTTTGGATTGTCGCGGTAAAGTCCGCCGATACGCACGAGATCGGGGGTCCAGACCGTGCCGCCGCCGACGGAGCGGAGACTCGCATCCGTGTTGGTGGCGCCCATGTCGAAATCGAAGGGCGATTTGTAAGCGGCGAAACCACCGCGCGCGGGAGCGCCGTTGAGAGTGTAGCGGAGGGACTCGGTATCGACGAGGAAGTCGCGGGTTTCCGAACGGCGCTTCACTCCGGTTTTCCAGACGATGGGGAGAAACTTGTTGGTCTTGAGCGTGCCGATGATTTCACCGCTGTAGACGTCGGTCAGGGCGTAACGGCCGTCGTCGATCTGGATCGTGGGATTGGTAAAGTTGGCACCGTCGGCCATGTCGGGACCGGCGGTCTGGACGATGTGCCAGTCCACGCTCTTCAACTCCGAACGCCGTGCGGTGTAGGTGAGGCCGGTGAGCGTGGGGCCGCCCGCATCGCGGATCGAGCCCTGGCGCCCGCGCGGATCATACCAGCTGATCGAGTTGGAGCCGGCGAATTTGCCTTCGATGAGGAGATCTCCCAGGCGGTATTCAAACTTCGGCACCACGGTCATGGTCTGGCCGAGCTTCACGATGGCGGCGGGGTTCGAGACGACGCTGGCCGCAGCGTTGTTGGTGGTGAAGCTGAGCAGGGGATTGGCCCCGACGACGGTGGCGCGGGCTCCGGTGTTGAACGTAAGCGAGCGCTGCGGGTTGTTCAGCGCGGCGTAGTTGTAGAGCAACGTGAGCGAGAGGACGAGGCGCTCCGTCGCTTTGAAATCGGAAGTGAAGTTGACCGTGGAGCGACGATTGGTGCGCGGCGCATGTAGGAAGTTGATCGCGGTGGGCACAACCGGCCGCGGGTCGGCGACGGTGGACGCATAATTGTAGGTGGTCGTCGTGCGGGCGTTCGCCGAGTAGGCCATCGACTCGCTGATGTTGAGATTGATGCCGAGGCGTTTGTTAAAAAACACGTCGGAATAGTCGAAAATGCCGCCGGGATGAATCTTCCGGGACTTGCGGTCGTCGGGGCCGTAGGACTCGTCCAGGTTGAAGCGGGCGGAGAACGCCGTGAGATTGGCGGCCATGGACACGCGGCGGCCGGCGCGGTCGAAGGCGCGCTTGGTCTTGAGATTGATGGTGCCGGCGGGAGCGTTGGCATCGACGTCGGCGCTGATGGTTTTGGAAACCTCGATGGACTCCATGCTGGCGAGGGAAACCTGCTCGAAGGAGAACGCGCGGGCGTTGCCGGCCGCACCGGCGTTGGCGTCGGCGCTGCCGAGCGAAACGCCGTCGATCGTGACCTGCGTGTATTCGGAATCGAGGCCGCGGAGACGGATCGTGCGCACCTCGCCCTGCACCAGATCGAGTTCGACGCCGGGCATGTGCTTGAGGAATTCACCGACGTTGCCCTCGGCGACATCGCCGAACACGTCGGACGCGACGCTGTTGGTGATGTTCATGGAATTGCGCTGCTCCATGATGGCTTTCGCGTTGCCCTCGCGCGCGCTGGAAACGGTGAACGCGGTGAGCTTGAGCGGGGCGCCCGCGGCATCCTTGGCCGCCGGACCTTGCAACGTGCTGAAGAGCTCAAAGTCCCGGGTGACCGTCGCGCCGGCGGCCACCTGCACGGTCGCCGTGACCGATTGGTAACCGGTGAAGCTGGCGACCAGCGTAACCGGGCCCGGTGCGACCCGCGACACGCGATAGTAGCCGCCGTCCTCGGAGGTGATGAGCTCGCCGGTGGACTCGATGCGGATCTGCGCGTTGCGGATGTATTCGCCGCTCGCGGGATTGAAGATGCGGCCGGTGATCGCGCCGGGGGCAGGCGACTGCGCTATGGCGAAGGGCGCGAGGCACAGGTGGAGCGCGATCGCCAGCACGGCGGAGACGCGCACGCGGAGACGTGAGGATTGATCTGACTTCATGGGGTAGGCTGCTACGAGGTTTAGGGAAAGCGGTCGGCGACCCTGACTTCGTCCGCGCGTGGCGGAGAAAGACCGGGCAACGAGGCGCGGTGATTGGGTGTCACGCGTCGCTGAAGACCGAGGTAAACGTCCGGCTCGTTGACGTTCACGCCCGTTCACATACCACTTTCGTGCGCAACGTCGCCCCGCGCACGAAAGTGGCATCTCCCGGGACGTGCGTCTGCCTGCGCCCGGCGGCCATTGTCATTCCAACCCCATGAAATCGAAATCCACCCCACCCTTCGGATTGCGCCGGCTGTTGCTGGCCTGCGCCCTGACCCTCGGAAGCTGTTTCGCGCAGACGTCGTCACCGGCGACCGGCGGCCCCAACCCGACCGACGACGGCTACCGCGGAATCTGGTTCACGCTCGGGCAGGTGCAGGAGTTCGGCGACAAATACTCCGGCGGTCTCGGCACCTACACAGCCAACCACGTGCCGATCGCGATCCACGCGAAGGCCGTGAACAAAACCTTCTTCGTCTATGGCGGTTCAAAGGGCGGAAAGCGCTATCTGCTCAACCTGATTTCCTACTATGACCACACGCTCGGCACCGTGCCGCGGCCCGTGATCGTGCACGACAAGGGCGGAGTGGATGACCCGCACGACAACGCCAGCCTCAGCCTCGATCCCGAGGGCTATCTCTGGGTGTTCATCAGCGGCCGCGCGCGTTCCCGGCCCGGCTTCATCTACCGCAGCGCGAAGCCCTACGACATCACGCGCTTCGACCTGGTCTCACAGCGCGAGATCACCTACCCGCAGCCGCGCTGGATCGAGGGCGAAGGCTTTCTCCACCTTTTCACCAAATACACCGGCGTGCGCGAACTCTACTGGAGCACCAGCCCCGACGGAAAAACCTGGTCGCCCGACCAAAAAATGGCCGGCATCGGCGGCCACTACCAGACGAGCCACCAGCGCGGGAAGAAAGTCTTCACGGCATTTAACCGTCATCCCGGCGGCAACGTCGACAAGCGCACCGACCTCTACTTTCTCCAGACCGACGACGCCGGCCGCACGTGGACCAACGTGCGCGGCGAGACCGTCACCGTGCCCGTGACGACCCCGAGAAACCCCGCGCTCGTGCACGACTACGCCGCCGAAAACCGCCTCGTTTACATCCACGACCTCGACCTGGACCGCGCGGGCCGGCCCGTGATTCTCTACACGACCGCCGCCAGCTACAAACCGGGCCCGCCCGGCGATCCGCGCTGGCTGACCGTCGCGCGCTGGACCGGCACGAAGTGGACGTTCACCGAAGTCACGCGCGCGAATCACAACTACAGCACCGGTTCACTCTACCTCGAGGGCGACCTCTGGCGCATCTTCGCGCCGACGGAGAAAGGCCCGCAGCCGCTCGGTGGTGGCGCCGAACTCGCGATCTGGACGAGCCGCGACGAAGGGAAAACCTGGAGCAAACAGCGCGACGTGACGCAGGGCAGCCCGATGAACCACAACTACGTGCGTCGGCCGATCGATGCTCATCCCGACTTCTACGCCTTCTGGGCCGACGGCGATCCGGACAAGCTCTCGCCGTCGCGGCTGTTTTTCGCAAATCGCACCGGGGACAAGGTGTGGCAGTTGCCCTACGACATGAAGGACGCAACGGCGAAGCCGGTGCTGGTAGGACGCTGAAACCGCGAGCGGTCGGCCTGTAGAACCGACCACCGGTCGGTTATCCGAGGGGAAGCCCGACCGGCGGTCGGGCCTACAGCACGGCGACGAATCGCAAAGCGCGCCCACCCTCAGCCAAACAGCGCGGCGATGGGTTTGCCGCCGTCGGTGATCGGCACGGGGCGCGAGGCGTTGACGAGGTCCTTGGCGGGATTGATGCCCATCGCGGCGTGAACGGTCGCATGGAAATCGGGGACGGAAACCGGATGCTCCACGGGCTTGCCCGAAAGGTCGTCGCTCACGCCGTAGGCCCCGCGGTGACGCAGGCCACCGCCCGCGAGCACGAGGCTGAAATTCGCCGACTGGTGCCCGCGCCCGCCGCCGCTGTCGAACTGGCCGGGGCGGCCGAACTCGGTGGCGACGACGATGAGCGTTTTGTCGAGAAGCCGTTTTTCCTGAAGATCCTCGATCAGCGCGGAGAGCGCGGTGTCGAGTTCCTTGATGAGGATGTGCTGGTTGAGCTGGCCGGCGTTGTGGGTGTCCCAACCGGCGCCGTTGATGAAATTCAAGTTGTGCGAGACCTCGATGAAACGCACCCCGGACTGCACGAGCCGACGAGCGAGAAGACAACGCTGGCCGAACTCGCCGCCGTAGCGTTGGCGGACGGATCCCGGTTCTTCGGCGAGCTTGAAGTGTCGCATGAAACCGGGGCCGGCCAGACGGAGGGCCTCGCGCTGCACCTCGGCGTAGTCGGTCAAGACGGCGTCATCCGCCGCCCGGGCCTGAAGCGGTGCGAGCAGATTCTGGCGGGCGGCGGCGCGCGCCGGGTCGATCCCCTCGGGCGGCGTGAACCCGGCGGGGCCCGACTCGGTATCGACAAGGTAAATGTAACCGTGTCGCGCGCCCAAGAAGCCGGGGCCGCGGCTGACGCTCGGATAGCCAATGAGCAGGTAGGCGGGCACCTCACTGCTCACCGCGCCGCGCTCGTGGGCGACGATGGAGCCGATCGACGGATAGATCGTGCTGCCGCTCACGGGGCGGCCGGTGTGGACGTAATTCGTGGCGAGCGCGTGCTCGATGCCGAGGCGGTGGTTGATGGTGCGCACGGCGGTCACGTGTTCGGCGAGGCGCGCGGTCTGCGCGAGGTGCTCGGTGTAGCGCACCCCGGGCACGGCGGTATCGATGATATCGTAGTCGGAGCCGGGCAGCGACGGGGTCGCTTTGGAGTTGCCGCGTTTCTTTGGGTCAAAGGTGTCGATCTGCGACATACCGCCGCCGAGCCAGATGAAGATACAATGGTCGGCTTTGCCGCGCGGTGCGGCGACGGCGGCGGGCGCGGAGCTCGACGCGCCGAACGCTTGGGGGAACGTGGAAGCGGCCGCAAGGGCGGCGGCGCGGTTGAGGAACGTGCGGCGATTCATAAGCGTGGGGGTTTGGAAGTAGGGCGGAGACTCTGACCCGCCCTTTGAGGTGATGAAGAAAAAGGTTTTTCGTGAGGCGGGTCGGAGACCCACCCTGCTTTTCAGAGAATGTAGGTCCACTCGGGCCCGTTGAGCAAAGCCCACGTGGCGTCTTCGAACCGGCGGCGCCAGTCGGCGTCGAGGCGCGTCGTCGCAGGATCACCGCGGCGGGCGGCGGCTTCTTCTTCGAGACGCCAGGTGTTGGCTTCGCTCTTCATGTGGTTGGACCACGCGACGTAGTTCGGACGCACGCGGGCGACGGCGGGCGACGGCGGCGGGACGGCGTTCGGCGAAGTGATGCGTGAGGTGTAACCGGGTCGCAGGAGATCGGTGTAGTTTTTCCGCTCCACCGGCGTCGGCGGACGCGTGAACATCCGGAGGAAGAGACGATCCACGAGCGCGTCGAGCGGCTGGTCTTCGAGCACGAGGCGGGTGAGGCCGTGGTCATCGCTGAGCCGCGTGAGCCACGTCATCATCGTGCCGTTGGAAAGCAGCGCGGGCTGGAGAACGTTGGCGGAGACTTCGCGGATGCCGCTGCCGGCGTCCGGGCGCGCACCGCGCCAGCCAAAGACCTCCATGACCTCGGCGACCGCCTGGATGCGGGGCAGCATGAGACTCGGGCGGTCGCGCTCGTTGGATGTTGAGGCGAGCATCCACGCGCGGCGGGCGCGGCCGAGATCGAGGGCGTTGTCGGTGGTGCGGACGCTGTCGATGTCGAGGTTGATGGGTTCGACAACGAAGGGCTTGCCGGTCGCGGCGAAGAGCGAGTCCACGAGTTGCTCGGCGGCGATGCGGCGCGGCGCGGGCGCGGTGAAGAGCGGGCTGGTCTCGGCGAGCGTGCGGTCGGCGGCGCGCTGATAGGCGTGGGAATTGAGGATGATCCGGGCGAGGGCCTTGGCGTCGTAGCCGGAGCGCACGAGTTCGCGGCCGAGCCAGCGGAGCAACTCGGGATGCGAGGGCGGGCTCTTTTCCCAGTCGCCGATGGTCTCGACCAGGCCGCGGCCCATCAATCGCTGCCAGATGCGGTTGGCCATGACTTGGGCGAAGCGTTCGTTCTGCGGCGCGGTGATGAGGGCGGCGAGGCGGTCGCGCGAATCGTCGGGTTGTTCGGCGATCGAGGCGATCGTCCCTTCGTCACAGAACTGGGCAAACGACCACGCGGGCGCCACGGTCGAGCCCGGCTCAAGGGTGACCTCGATCAGCGGCTCGCGGCCGCCGAGGCGCAGGTGCTCCATCGCCACGCTGCTGGTCGCGGGCAACTTGATCGGCTTCCCGCCCAGCATCGCCGCGAGCTGAAAGAGATCTTTCTGCTTCGAAGCGTGCGTGGGCGCGTCGTGGCAGCGCGCGCACTTCATCTCCACGCCGAGAAACGCGGAGCCGATGATGACGCCCTTCGCCGCCATCGGCACGTCGTTCTGGGAAGCGACGGAGAAACCGGCGGGACCGCCGAAGCGTTCGCTGCCTTCCTGGCGGATCAATTCGGTGACGAAAAGGTCGAGCGGTTTGTTGTCGAGCAGCGCCTCGTAAATCCACCAGCGGAACGGGCCGGTGTTGTTGAGCGTCGGGTTTATGAGGTTTGGATTTTCCGCGAGCACATCGAGCCAGTAACCCATGCCGTGGTCGGCCCAACGCGGATCGGCGAGCAGCCGGTCGACCGTCTGCGTGCGCCGCGACGCGGCCGGCAGCGCCCGAAACGCCGCCACGTCGGCCTCGCTCGGGACCACGCCGACGGTGTCGAGCGTGACGCGGCGGAGAAACGTCAGATCGTCGGCGAGCGGCGTGAGCTTGAAACTCGCGACCTGAACCGCCGGCCACGCGGCTCCTTCCCTGATCCATGTCTTGATGGTCTCGATGTCTTTGGGCGCGAGCGGATCGCCTTTGGCCGGCATGATCTCTTCGGAATCGGTGCTCGTGATGCGTTGGACGATCGGGCTGTCCTCGGGATGCCCGGCGACGAACGCGGGGCCGTCGGCTTTGCCGCCCTCGAGCGCGGCGGCGAGCGTGTCGAGCCGCAAGCCGCCTTTTACCTTCGCGCCTTGGTGGCAGCTATAGCAGTGCGTCTCGAGGATCGGTTTCACGTCGCGGAAAAAATCGACGCCGCCTTTTTTCAATGGCGCGTATTCGGCGGAGACCTTGGCGATGCGGTCGGCGATGAAATGGTCGACGGCGTTGGTCGCTGGAAACCCGGCGGGCAACACCGGCACGGCGACCTCCGGCGTGGCAGCGAGCCACGCGTCGGCCGCGGCGCGGCGCTTGGTCCAGTAGGCGGCGGTCTCGGCCCGCCGCGCGGCCCGGGCGCGCGCGTTGACCGCGTCGAAATGAATCCTCCGCTCGGCCTCGTAAGCGGCCCAACCGGCGTCGGTGTAAGGCACCATGCGCGCGCCGGGCGAAAGCAACCACCACGCCGTGCTGCCGGCCGGGGAAAACGCGACGACCGTCTCGCCGAGCTCAGGCCGAAAGGGCTTTTTGCTCTTCGGCTCGATCCCGCCCACGACGGTTTCGAGCACCACCGTGACCGCCGCGCCGGTGAACTCGAATTCGCCCCATTCCTCGCGGTTGCCCGGCGTGGCGAAACGGAAATCGGGCCCGAGATTCAGGTAGACCTGCTGCGGCTCCACCGGAAGTTCGCCGGCGTTGCCCACGGCGAAAGCGGCGGGTTGGGCGAAGGGTGTTTCGAGGATTTTTTTGCCGTCCAAGAACAACCGCGCGGTGCCGCGCGAGCGTAGGAGCAACCGGTGTTTGCCGGCGGAGAGGCGAACCTCCGCGGTAGCGCGAAACACCGTGGGAAACGCCCGATCCGCACGCACCCCCGTGGTGACGTATTTCTGCGGCAGCTCGAAAAATCCGAACACCTCTTCGCCATAGGTCTCGGTGATGGTCGTATGAGCGGGCCAAACAGCTTTTGGATCCAGCGGGCCGGTTGCCTCCGCCAATTCGACCCGGACCTGCCCCATGGGGGAGGCTGCGCCAAACGCAGCCAACGGCACGCAGAGGATCAGCGTAGCGGAGCCCACGAAGGAGAAAATGAATCGGAGCAACATAGGGTTCTCTTATATTCGCTGTCCCAAATTTCCGGAAACGCACGCCTCGGAATATCCCACTTTCGTGCAGATCGGCCAAAAGTCACGCCGCCCAAGCCTCGCCCATCGGCACTGCTTCGACTCAGCGCCGCGAGTTGGGCCTCGCCCGCGCAACCGCCCGAACGCGTCTTGGGGTTGGCCGGCGACTTGACCGGCCGATCCGTTCACCCGTGTCTCTCCCCATGAAGTCGGCCTACACGATCAAAGAGGCGCCGAGAAATCTGTCGGCCGTCGTGCGCATCGTCGGCCGAGACTGATCGCGCCTCACCGCCGCAGGTGCCGGTCGGCGAAGTCCAGATACTGCGCCCAATCGTAGGCGATGATGTCGTGTTTCCCGGTCCGGATGTGGTAGCGGAGCGTCCCGCCCACCGGGGCGTCCAACGACGGCATCGCCGTCACTCCCAACCCGGCTTTTCCGAGCAGCGCGTAAACCGGCTCCGCGCCCAGCGCGGACAAAAATTCCCCGCGCGGATCCGCCCACTGGTCGCCCTCCGCGCTCGCCACGTAGAGCGGCCGCGGGGCGATCAATGCCAGCAACTGGTGCTGGTCCACGGGCAGCGCCGTTTCGTTGTCGTCGTAACGGCGGAAGTTTTTTGAAAACCAGTGTGGAAATTTTTGATTTATGATCCCCACCGTCTCGCCGTAGACGCGCTTGCTCAACGCCGCCCCGCCGCAGCCGCTCTCGTTGGAAATCACGAGCGCGAACCGCTCGTCCTGCGCCCCGGCCCAAAGCGCTGCTTTGCCCAGCCGTGAATGTCCGTGCAACGCGACCCGCTTCGCATCCACCGCGGCGTCCGTCTCCAGATAATCCAGCGCACGACTCAGTCCCCAAGCCCACACGCCGACTGCGCCCCACGCATCGCCCGCCCGGTCCTCGGCCCCGCCGGTCCCAAAGAGAGCCGGCACGCCCTCCGTCAACCCGCCAACCCGATCCGGCGCGAGGTCGTTGCACCAGGCCGAGGCCACCGCATACCCGCGCGCGATCACGGTCTCGACCTGCCAGCGCTCCGCATGAGCTCCGCGTTGCTCCGGCTTCTTTTCCGGCTGCGGATCAACCGGCCGGTAACGCTGCGTGTCGTAAATCGTGTGCGGCTGCGCGAGCGCGATGCCGGGGTCGGCGTGCACGGTGTGGTTGCCAAAAAAATTGAGCCCGAGAAACACCGGCGGCGGAGTCGCCACGTGGTTGGGCACATAGAACAAAAGATTCATCCGGGGTCCGTCGGTTTTGCCGGTGAACCACAGCGTGATCTCCTTGCGCGTGGCCTTGCCGCCGAGCGCGGCGCGATCGACGGACGTCACCTCGGCCCGCATCGCCGCCGGCCGCCCCGCCGGCGTGCGCCCGTAAACCTCGCGGGCAAACAGTTCCAACAGCTCCGGCCGCCGCTGGGCGCGCCATGAAGCGACATCGCGCACCGGCGAGCCGTCGGCCATCACCAGCGGGTCGGGCAACGTGTAAGGCCGGACTTTGGCCTCGTCGGTGTGGGCGGGTTGGGGTGCGGCGGTCATGTTAACCAATACAAACACGCATGCGAAAAGAGACAGGAGTGATCGTGGGGACATTTCCCAATCTCAACCTTTCACGCGTCTTGAGCAAGGCTCGCCGCCCTTCCAAGAACGAGGTCATGCGCAACCGCCAAACGTCCGCTGATTCCGATCAGTATCCAACCCTTGGAAAGACCAACTACTCTTGTTCGTCGCGACGATGAGGCTTGGCCCGGACATATGCGCCTCCCGGAAACGAAACGCTATAATCTGAAAACCGACGATCGGGTTGCGCGAAATCAGTGAGGATAAACTGGGCACCGCTGCGAAACGCTTGTTCCCGCATGGAGGGATCGTTGTTACGCGCCTGCACCGTTGCGTAATCGGCCATCGTGGTAGCAAGAAATCCCGCGCCGATGAAGCGCGGCAACTCGTCATAGTGCGGATCGGGCACTCGGAACCAACTCGCCGAGGGATGATCGGGCGCGAGACTCACGAAAAAGACCCTTCCGCGTAGGAGCGGATCGAGTTCGAGGTAACTGAGGCTGAGTTCCTTTTTGTTGAGCAGCAGAAAGAGAAACTTGCCCTTGAGCTGCTCGAGCGTGGGCCAACCTTTCGCCGCCAGCGCGGTCCGGAGATTCGCGTGGTCGCCGCGCACCAGATCGGGCGTGACCAGTTTTGAAGCAGGAATCGTGGCGCGAATCGCGGCCTCGAGCCGTCTCCATGTATCGGCGTTGAATGGCTTGGCCGCGCCCGTTGGCGCGTCGGTATCTTTCGCCTCGATCTGGATGATGATCGGCAGATGCCCGGGATGGGCGTCGGACCATGCGTCGATTTCCCGGAGGCAACCGGTCAGCAGATAGTTGGTGCTGCGAAAATCCCACTCGCCGTGGTGCAGGACCTTGAAGCCGGGTTGCTTGAGCTCGTCCATTGCGCCGACTCCGAACGGCACTGACAATGGACCTTGCCGCGCGAGGCGAAGAAATCGCGGGTCGGAAAATCGCCGTCCCTCCGGATCGTCGTGCACATCCAGCTCAAACAGCCGCAAGCCCAGCCGCAGCTGGATGGAGAGCGCGGGATGCGTGTAGTCGGTCGCCTCTATCAGCCGCGCTGCCGGCCACTCTTTGGACTGCGCGTAACCCGACCGCAGCATTTCTATGGCGATCGCATCGCCCGGCGCGATGTGGTAGGAATTATGAGTGCCGATGAATTGGACTTCGTTGAGGCGGAGCTTGCCATCCAAGCCCTCGACTTCGCCTCCGTGCAGCGCGAGCAACGAACCGGCGGCGACCAAAACGAGCCGAAGGTAAGAGCGTAGTTTCATGGTATGTGCGCCCAGACGCGAAGGTCGGTTTCAACGGCAGACGCGGTGACTCCGCCTCCAGGTCCCCGCGCGGCGCTCATTTTTGATACTTCACGCCGAGCCAGAAGCTGCGGCCCGGGTTGACGGCTGCGGTCGTAGAACCGTTGAGCCCGGTTTCCTGCGTCCAGAAGGTTTCGTTCACGTTGCGGCACTCCGCGAAAAGCTTCCACGCCCGGTTCACTTTGTAGGTCGCCTGCAAATCGAGGCGGGCGTAGGTCCTCGCATAAACATCCCCGGCCGCCGTCGTGCCGAATGTGCCGGTAAATGTTTTACCCCGCAGCCGCCATGGCGCCCTGAGTTCGAACCGGCCGATGGTGTAACTGGGAATGACGCTGCCGAGCCAGCGCGGTTGGTTTCTGAGCCCGTCGACCGTGCGCCGGGTGCCGTTGGCAAAAACCACATTCCACTCGCCGTCGAGGCGCGTGAAATTTGCCTCCAAACCGAAGCCATTGAACGGAGCCGGCAGTTCGCTGAAGCGCCGCTTGACCCAACTCGCTTCAAAGCCACGCAAGTTGCCGCTGCCCGACCCGAGCGGAATCGTCCGCGTGAAGATGACATTTCCGGCCGGGTTAGTGTCCCGCGTGGTCTGGTTGAACGATTCGTTGGCGAGGTCCTTGTGGAAAAGTCCGACGGAAGCGTAGCCGTCCTTAAAATTGTATTCGGCGCTCAGATCGTAGCCCGACGCCAGTCGGGGCGGCAGATCCGGATTCGTGCCCGTGATCACCGGGAACCCGTTGGCGTCCCGCGTCTCGGTTTGCCCCATGGCGAACTGGTTAAAATCGGGGCGGGCGAGAGTTTTCGTGAAGGCTGCCCGCAGCCGCAGCCGGGGCGTGAGATCGTAGCTCGCCTGCACGTTGGGCAGGGTGTTGCGGTAGGTCAGATCGCGGGTGACCGGCGTGTTGACACTGTTGACCACGTTGCCGGTCGAGTTCGTGAGTCGCGTTTCTTCGACGCGCGCCCCCGCCATCAACCGCCAATTTTCCCTCGCGTAAGTGACGGCGGCATGGGCCGCGTAGACGTCCTCGATGAGGTGATAGTCGGAAGAGAGCGCAGGATTCGCGGTCCGGGTCCCCTTCGATTTCAGGAGATTCCAATACACATCGGGGTCGATGATCGCGGGATTCACTCCGTCGAGAACTTGCGGGGCCTTCGGGTTCAACACTTGGGCAAGCGTGAGGACGGTGCCGGCGGGCAGGAGATAACTCTCGCCGGTATTGTCGAAGCGACGATCCAGTCGGCGCCAAAAGAGACCGGTGTTGAAGCCCAGCCCACGCGCCGAAGCGTAGCTGTTCAAATTGTAGTCGGCTCGCAGCGTATAGACATCGTCCGTGTTGGGTAAATTGGTGACGACCGCCGCGCGGGCGACCCGGTAGTTCCAGTTCTTCGGATCCGAGATCGCCACATCGGGATTGAGCGCCAAGCCCCCGTCCGTGTCGTTCAGTTTATAGGTTCCCGCCGTTACCGCGGCGGTCTGGAAGCGTTCGCCCGTCGCCAACACTTCATCGTGGATGTAACGGGTGTAACTGCTCCTGAGTTTGAGCACGGCGTTGCCGCCGACCCGATAGTCCAGGCCCGACCCCAGCAGCCACGTCGTGCGATCCAGCGTGTAGGATTCGAGGTAGTTCTCGTTCGTGGCCCGGGCAAACGTGCCGGTGCCAACCGCTGCGTTGGTCACTGCGGTCGCGGTGAGAAACGGTCCGCCGCGATAATAGTGTTCATCGTTGATTGCGCGAAAATAGCTGAGGGAGACGAAGGCGTAGAGCTGGTCTTGGGTGCGGAATTCCAGTTTGCCGTAGAGGCTTTGCCGGGTGCTGTCCTTGTCGCCCAAACCGGTAAATATGCTGCCGTTGACGACGTCGATGCCTCCGATCTGGGAAAATCCGGTGTTCGTATTGTAGACGTCGTAGAAATGCTCGCGCAGGTAGTCGCCGCCGAAAACCACGCCGATGCGCTGGTTCGTGCCGAACGATTTTCGGGTGACGGCACTTACCCGCACCGGCAGGAGGTTGGAATCAGGCACGCCGTCCTGTTCGCTGGCACCCACGGAAACGCTCGCCCGCGTGAAGGGCTGGGTCCCGCCGTCGAACGCCCGCAAGGTGCGCAACTCGATGTGCCCGCCGATGGAATTGGCGTCCTGATCGGGCGTGGTGGTTTTGAAAGCGTTGACCTCGCTCACGGCACCCGCGGGGAAGACATCGAGCTGCGTGCCGCGGTTATTGCGGCTGGAATTCCAGATCGGATTACCGTCGACCTGCATGCTGTTGTAGCGGGCGTCGAATCCCCGCATCGTCACCGTTCGCGGTTGGGAGCTGTTGAAGCCCAAGTCCGAGCTCACACCGACGATCCGGTCCATCACCTCCGCCAAGGACGCGTCCGGCAATTGCCCGATCTGCTCGGCCGTCATGCTGTCAACAATCGCGACGTTGAGCCGTTTGATCTCCTCCGGGGTGGAGTTGATCGAGACCTTGCCGGTGATCACCACGGCCTCCAGCACCTGCGGGGCAACTTCGCCGGCCGTCTCGCCCGCGGCCGACGCATTTTCGGTCGAAGCCGATGATGTCATCTTTTTCGGCAGGGCCGCCTCTTTCCTTTGGGTCGCACCCTCCTCGCCCGTAGCTTTGACGAGGCGCCGAACGGTGAGGGCGCCGGTCTTTTCGTCCTTCACCACGGCGAGCCCGGAACCGACAAGCATGTGATTCATGGCCTCGACGGGAGAAAAATCACCGCGAACCGCACGGGTGTTCACGCCCCGGACCGTCTCGGCCGGGAACGCAATCTCAAGCCTGGCCTGCTGTGCCGCACGTTTCAAAGTATCGACGGCCGCTCCGGCGGGGATGTCGAACGCGACCTTGGCGATCGGCTCGGCGGCACCTGCCAACGGCAGCAGGGCCAGACCGAGGAGCAGCGATTGAAAGAGCCGCGGCATGAAGCCGGCGCGGATGGAAAATTTTCGGAGAAGCATTGGTGGGTGAAGTGTTGTCGCCCCCGAGACGCAACGCCGGCTCCAACCCACTAAAGAAATGATGTGACACTTCTGTGACGACGGACGGCGCACCATCCGCGCCGTTCAACGTCCCGTCGGCGCACGGCGCAAAACCACCATGTCACCCGTCCGTTCCGCACTCACCCCCGCTGAAATCTCCAGCATTCGCACAAAACCGTCGAGATTGTCGGAGCGAAACGACGCCACGATGGGCATCGCGCGCAACGCCGGATCGGCCAGCACGAGTTGCGTGCGGTTGCGGCGGTTGAACTCCGCCGCGACTTCCTCAAGCGGCGTTGCGCTGAAATCAAGCAGCCGCGGCTGCCACGCGAGCCGGCGCGCGATCTCTTCGTCCGAGACCGTGGTGACGACCGGTGCGGCACCGCCCGAAAGCGACACGACCACCCGTTGCCCGGCGGAAATATCCGGCGCCACGTTCACAGCCGCTGCGGTGGCCGGCGGATCGACGCGCACCCGACCCTCGGTCACGAGCACGTCCACCGCCTGCGAGCCGAGCAGCACATTAAACGCCGTGCCAACCGCCCGCACCGCCACTCCGCCCGCCTCCACCACGAAGGGTCGGATCGGATTCTTCGCCACTTGGAAATGCGCCTCGCCGCGCACCAGCCGCACGCGCCGCTCCGCGGCGGTGAAACGCACTTCGATCTCCGCCCCGCCGTTAAGCTCGACGACCGTGCCGTCGTCCAGCGCGCGGCTTTCGTAACCCGCGGCGGCCGCAATCACCGGCACGTTTTTCCCGGCCGGGGCCGGTCGCAAAACTATCAAGGCCACAGCAACGCCCGCCGCCAGCGCGAGGGTGACAGGGACAATCCACTTCAACCTGCGACGCCGCCGTCCGCGCGGTGCGGCCAACAAATCGGGGTTCGGCTCCGCACTATGCTCAGGCCGCCACTCGGTCAGCACGTCGAATTCCGCCCACGCCTGCCGGCGCTTTGCCCACCATTCTCCGTGACGCGGATCGGCCGCCAGCCACGAGGAAAACTCGTCCTGTTCCTCGGCCGTGAGTCCGCGGTTGTGCCGCACGATCCAGCCCGACGCGGCGAGCGCCACTTCTTCATCGGACAGCCTTCGGCTCACGGAAATCCTCTCCGGTCTTCGCGCCGCCGGGCCACGTAGTCCGCACATTTGTTGAAGCCGATGGTGAGCTGCGCCGAGACCGTGTGCTCCGAGATCCCGAGCCGCGCCGCGATCTCCCGCTGCGACAAACCATAGACCTTGCACAGGGTGAAAACCTGGCGGCAGCGTTCGGGCAGGGACTGGATGGCTTGGGTCAAGAGAGCGAGATCCTGGTGGCGTGAGAGCGTCTCAGGAATGCCCTCACTTTCCTCCAAGACGGAGAGAGCCTCGTTTTCCGCTAAAGATTCCGTGCGATATGTGGCGCGCCGCCGCAATTGATCGATTGCGAGGTTACGCGCCGTCGTGAACAGGAAGGCCTTCGGCGAGAGCAAAACCCGGCGAGCGCGCTCGTGCAGCACGCGCAGAAATGCTTCCTGCACGATGTCGTCGACCTCGGCCGCAGGGCCGAAACGACTGCGCAGCCAAGCCCTGAGTTTGGGCTCGTGGGGCAGCAGTTCGGCGGCGAACCAGCGCGCCTGCTCGGGATCTTGCGGAGGCATGGCGTCTGATAGGCCGGGACGCCTGACCAGTTCAAACTCTAACTTAAGCGCGCCTGCTTCTGCTCGATCCGGCCGCCCCCGCCGCCCGATTTCCCGTTGCTCCGTGCCGCGCCCACGGCATCAGTGCCGCCGTGGCTCACTCACTCTCCACCCTGTCCACGCCTTGCTTGCTGCTCAACCGCCGCGTTCTCACCGCGAACCTCGATCGCCTCGCCGTCCGCGCGGCCGCGCTCGGCGTGCTGCTGCGGCCCCACCTGAAAACCGCGAAGTGCGGTGAGATCGCCGCGCTCGCCCGGGACCGCGGCCCGCTTGCCGGCCTCACCGTCTCCACGCTCCACGAGGCCGAATATTTTTTTGCCCGCGGGCACCGCGACCTCTTCTACGCCGTCACGATCGAGCCGGGTAAATTCGCCCGCGCCGCCGCGCTCCTCCACGCCGGCGCCAAGCTCACCGTCGCCTGCGACGATCCCGCCACCGGCGTCGCTCTCGCCGCCGCCGGCGCAAAACTCGGCGTGCGTTTCCCGGTGCTGATCGAGATCGATTGCGGCGATCACCGCAGCGGACTCGCGCCCACCGACCCGGCTATCCTCGACGTCGCCAAGATTCTCCACGCCGGCCCGGGCACCGAACTTCGCGGCGTCTGCACCCACGGCGGCCATTCCTACGCCGGCCGCAGTGCCGCCGACCACGCCGCGACCGCCGAGACCGAGCGCGCCACCGTCGTGGGCGTCGCCGAGCAGTTGCGCGCCGCCAGCCTGCCCTGCCCGGTCGTGAGCGTGGGTTCCACGCCGACCGCGATTTATGCGGCGCACCTGCGCGGCGTCACGGAGCTGCGCTGCGGTGTCTACATGTTTGGCGATCTGTTTCAGGCCGCCATCGGCTCATGCACCGAGGCTGACATCGCGATCAGCGTGCTCGCCGCCGTCATCGGCCATCGCCGCGACCGCAACCAGCTCCTCATCGACGCGGGCGCGCTCGCGCTCTCCAAAGACCTCAACACGCTCCAGCTGCCGCCCGCGCAACGGACCGGTTACGGCGCGGTCGCCTCGCTCGACGGCGTGCGTCTGCCCGGCCTCACCGTCGCCGGCGTGAGCCAGGAACACGGCCAGATCACCGGCGCCGCGCCGATTGATTTCGAAAAATTTCCGGTGGGCACGCGGCTGCGGATTCTGCCCAACCACGCGTGCCTCACCGCCGCCGCTCACGACCGCTACCACGTGCTCGACGACGGCCACGAGGTCGTCGCGACGTGGGCGCGCACCAACGGCTGGTGAGCCGGGCCGCACGCGCTCAGCTCACGAAGCTGTAATCGTAAGGCGCGCGCATTTCGCGCGCGAGGTAGGTATTGGCCTCGGCGGCGTGGGTGCCGGTGAACTTTTCGGCCGCGGCGTCCCAGGTGAGTTTCTTTCCCGTGCGCATCGAGATGGCCCCGAGGTGACACATCGTCGCCGAGCGATGACCGGTCTCGACGTCGCAAATCGGGTCCTTCCGTGAACGCACGCTTTCGATGAAATTCGCCACGTGCTCTTTGCTGCGCTGCAACTGAATCGAGCCCTCGGGCAACGGCGTCGTGAGCAACGCGGGGTCGCTGGCGGTGATCTGACCGCGGCGCACCCAAATCCAACCGTCGGTGCCTTCGAAGCGGATGCCGTTGCGCTGCCCTTCCTTGTTAATCACCGCACCGTAGATGCTGTCATCTTTCGTCGTGAGAATCGTGAGCTTGATCCCGTCGGCGTAGGTGTAGCGCACTTCGTAATCGCTGAACGCCGTGTAGCCGCCGGGGATCGGCTGGGCGAGCACGGTGGACTCGACGTCACGCGGCGCGAGCTGACCGATCGCCCAATAGGCGATGTCGTTATGGTGGGCGCCCCAGTCGGTCATCGTGCCGCCGGAATAGTCATACCAAAAGCGAAAGGTCCGGTGCGACCGCTGCGGCACGTAGTCGACCCGCGGCGCCGGCCCGAGCCAGAAATCCCAGTTGAGCTCCGGCGGCACGTCTGCGGTGGCAAACGGGCCTTCGTTGAGCCCCGCGGGCAACCATACCTTCGCTTCCTGCAACCGGCCGATCCGGCCGTTGCGCACGAGTTCACAGGCCATGCGGAAGTGCTGCGAGCTGCGCTGCTGGGTGCCCGTCTGCAAGATCGTGCCGCTGGCGCGCGCGGCCGTGACCAGACGGCGGCCTTCGTCGATCGTGAGGGTGAGCGGTTTCTCGCTGTAGATGTCTTTGCCGGCCCTGACGGCACCAAGGTTGATCAACGTGTGCCAATGGTCGGGCGTGGCGTTGACGATCACCTGCACGTCGTCGCGCTCCAGCACGCGGCGAAAATCGCCGTAGATCTGCGGCGGGGTTTTGCCCTCGACGGTAAAGCGGGCCGAAGCCCCGGCGGCGTGGGTCTGGTCCACATCGCACACCGCAAGGATGTCGCCGTGGTTCGCCGCGTTGGTCGTGACACCCTTGCCCTGCCCGCCGCAGCCGATGAGAGCGATGCCGGGCCGGTCGTTGGGCCCGAGCCGACGTGGGCTAGGCGCTTCCGCCGCCGCGAGCTGACGCTGGACGAACCACAGGGGCAGTCCGGACATCG
>CALSBN010000015.1:0-39887 GCA_943373185.1 Opitutus sp. GAS368
GGGCTCGGCCCGGCTGCCGATCGACGTGCCGCTGCACGGTTTCCTCGCCGTGCGCGACTATGCGCTGGTTTACTACGCGGCGTTTTTTTTCCTCGGCCAAGCCTACGCGGGTCACGCCGGATCGGCCCGGGTTTTGAGTCGGGCCGTCACGGCCGCCTGCCTCGCCCTCCCGGTGCTGGCCACGGCGATTCGCTTCTTCCCGGAAGTCTTCCTCAGCACCCTGACCGTGCGGGGCATTCCGCTCATTTTTTATAAAGACGACTTGCTCGCGACGTTGTTCGCGGCGGCATTTTTCTGGCTCTGGACGCGCTGGGAGTTTCGCCACCGACGACTGTGGTTCGTGCCGTTGACGGCGTGTTTGCTGATGGTCAGCACGACTACTTCGCCCCGGGCCGCGATGGTCGCGGTGGCCGGCGTGACGGGTCTGTGGTTGCTCGCGCGCAGGTGGCAAATCGCCGCGACGCAGGCCGCGATCGTCGGCACGGCCGTCGTGGTCGCCTTGGCGGTGTTCTCCTTCAGCGAACGCGATCTGCGCCAAACCGCCGCCTACTCGACCTACGAGCACGCGATCTCGATTTTCGACGTTCAAGCCAAGGGCAGCTACGTGAATCGCCAGAGCGGCGACCCCGGTGACAACAACCGCTTTCGCATCGTCTGGTGGCAGGCCGTGGCCGGGGAGACTTGGGAGGAAAATCCGGTGTTCGGGCTCGGCTTCGGCCATGACCTCGCCGCCCGGTTTCTCGCCGATTACGGTATGCTCCAAGCCGATGATTTTTCCGCACGGAGCCCGCACAGCATGATCATGTCGGTCTTCGGGCGACTTGGCCTCGCCGGCTTGGTCTGCTGGCTCGCCATCACCGTCGCGATGTTCGCAGTGACCCGCCGGGTGCTTCGGGCGGGTTCGGCCGACCAACGGGGATTCGCGAGCGTGGCGTGGGTAATCTGGATCAGCGGTTGTTTCGGCGTCGTGCTTGAGGGTCCCATGGGTGCCGTCGTCTTCTGGACCGCGCTCGGCCTCGCCAACGGCACCCCGCCGAAGGCCAACGAGGCCGAAGCCGCACAGGAAATCGCCGCGCAACCCTCGGCGGTCTTGCCGCCGAAGCCGGAACCCGCAACGTTCCGCTTTTCCCCCGATTCCGGGGCGAATTCTATCAAGATATCTACGCCGCGCCCATGAACCTCGCCTCACCGCTCGATTACCTCGGGGTCTTCAAGACCACGACGCGGGCGCGTTGGGATGCGGTGACGCCCTTTGCCTTGATTGGGCTCAGTCTCTTCGGCGTCGCCTTTATCTATTCGGCCCAACTTTCGGTCAGCGGTTCCGATTGGATCAAGCAGCTCGTTTTCCTGTTGGTTGGCACCGGTCTTTACGTCGGCGTTTCCCTGATCGACTACCGGTTTTGGCTCGGCATCGCACATTGGATTTACGCGTTCGCGATGGTGCCGCTCTTGTTGGTGCTGATCCCCGGTGTCGGCAGCGAAGTTTACGGCTCCCAGCGGTGGATCAACTTGGGATTCTTCTCCTTTCAACCCTCAGAAACGGCCAAGGTCGCCGTCCTGCTGATCACCGCCAGCACGTTGATCCGCAATGAGGTCGGCACGATTCAGCAGTCGCTGGGAGTGCTGGGCAAATTGGCCCTTGCGGTGGGGTTCCCCATGCTCTTGGTCTTACTCCAGCCCGACCTCAAATCGGCAATCGTCCTGCCCCCGATGGTGTTTTCCATGCTCTACGTCTCGAAATTGTCCGCGCGTTTTTACGCGGCGGCGCTCGGCGCGTTCGTGTTGTTGGTCGGCGTTATCGCGTGGGACAGCTACCGTTACGTGCGGTTCATGGATACCAACGGCTACTCCTACGACGAGAAGCAAAACCGCGGCAAATACGAGGCCACATCCTGGGTTCCCCTCCACGACTATCAGCGCAACCGCATTTTGGCCTTCGTCGCCCCGGAGACCGTCGATCCCAAGGGCACCGGCATCACCTACAATCTAAACCAGTCCCTCATCACCGTCGGCTCCGGCGGGTTGACCGGCAAAGGCTGGCAACAGGGCACCCAAGCCCAGCTCGGCTACCTCCCGCGCTCGATCGCGCACAACGACTTTATATTTTCTGTAATTTCCGAAGAACTCGGTTTCCTGGGAAGCATCACGGTTCTCGGCCTGTTTGGTCTCGTTCTGTTTAACGGCATTCGCATCGCCGGTCTCGCAAGAGACCGGTTCGGCACCTTGATCGCCCTCGGCGTCACCGTGTTGTTCACCGTGCATGTGTTTGTAAACGTCGCGATGACCATCGGGCTCGTGCCCATCACGGGCATACCGCTTCCCTTCATCAGCTACGGTGGCTCCTTTGTGCTCAGTTGCTGCTTGCTGCAAGGACTGGTCCAGAGCGTCTATCGTTTCCGAAAGGATTTCGCGTGAACTCCACGCGTCTTCCTTTCCGCGATATCGACCGCTCTGCCGGAATCTCCTGCGTCGCGACCTTCCCACATCGGTGCCCCGGGCAGAACCCGCATAGCACCCACCATGAGCGATCAATCGCAATTCCCCAAACCCGATGTCCCTTCCACGGACATCGCCCAAAAATATGACGCCGAACTGGCCAATCCGCCTCCCGTCGAGGAAGTCACCGGCGTAAGCCCCACCGACCTCAAGGCCGGCGCCGTCGAACGCGCCAAGGACCGCCCGTTTCTCCAAAAAATCCTCGCGGTTTTTCAGAAGGAAAAGAGCACCTACCGCGAGCTCATCATCAATTCCGAGCCGCTCGAAAAGCGCGTGGCTCTCCTCATCGACGGCCGCCTTGAGAAATTCGAAATCGAGCGCGAGTCCGACGACCGCATGGTCGGCGGTATCTACAAGGGCCGCGTCAAAAACCTCGACCCCGGCCTCAAGGCCGCCTTCGTCGACATCGGCTACTCCAAAAACGCGTTCCTCCACTACTGGGACATGCTCCCCGCCGCGACCGATTCCAACATCGAGGTCGTTCGCGTTAACAAAAAGAAAAACGCCGCCCCCCGCCCCGCCGAGCCCACCGTCAAGGACATCCCCGCGATGTATCCTCCGGGCTCCGAGATCGTGATCCAAGTCACCAAGGGCCCCATCGGCACCAAGGGTCCCCGCACCACGACCAACCTCTCCATCCCCGGCCGTTACCTCATCCTCACGCCGTTCTCCGACGGCTGCGGCATCTCCCGCAAAATCGAGGACCCCGCCGAGCGCAAACGCCTCAAGGCCCTCATCAACGAACTCACCATTCCCGAGGGCGTGGGCCTCATTGTCCGCACCGCCGGCGAGGGCAAAAAGTCCCGCTACTTCGTCCGCGATCTCCACCTGCTCCTCAAGACTTGGGAAGAGATCCAGCGCAAGATGCTCAACGACAAGGCACCCTGCTGCCTCTACCAGGAGCCCGACGTCGTCGAGCGCACCGTCCGCGATTTTCTCACCGAGGAAGTCGACCGCGTTCTCATCGACAGCAAGGAAGACCACGAGCGCACCCAAAAGCTCGTGTCCCTCATTTCAAAACGCTCCGCCAGCAAGATCGCGTTCTACAAGGACAGCATCCCGATCTTCGAGCGCTTCAACATCGAGCGCCAGATCGAGCAGACCGGCCAGCGCAAGGTCCCGCTCCCGTCCGGCGGCGAAATCATCATCGACGAGACCGAGGCCCTCATCGCCGTCGACGTGAACACCGGCTCCCACAAGAACCGCGGCGGCGACGAGAAAAACGTCATCTACGCCGTGAACCTTGAGGCCGCCGCCGAGATCGCCCGCCAGATCCGCCTCCGGAATCTCGGCGGTCTGATCATCATGGACTTCATCGACATGAAGGAACGGCGTCACCGGAACTCCGTTTACGAGAAGATGGTCGAGCTGATGTCCACCGACAAAGCCAAGAACCACATTCTGCCCATCTCGCAGCTCGGCATCATGCAGATGACCCGCCAGCGCCAGCAGGAGAGTCTCTCGGCCAATCTCTACACCGATTGCCCCTATTGCCGTGGCCGCGGCATCGTGAAGAGCGCGACGACGATGTCCGTCGAGCTCCAACGCCGCCTCTCCTCCATCGCGCGCCGGCTCCAGCTGCGCAACGACGGCAAAGAGTATTCCCTCCGCGTGCTCGTCCACCCAAGCATCCTCGAACGTCTCCGCAGCGAAGACGCCGACCTGCTCGTGCGCGTCGAGAAACTCTACGGCGTCAAACTGGCCTTCCGCGCCGACCCCGGCTACCACCTCGAGCACTTCAAGGTCATCAACGCCCAGAGCGGCGAAGAATACCGCTGAGGTAGAACGACACGCTTCTCGTCTTGAAGGCCGCCCTTACCGGGGCGGCCTTTTTTGTCGGAACGTTAGCGGAATCCCCGGCCACCGATCTCCTAACAATTCACGGGCCTCGGCCAAATGCGCCCGGCAAAACGACCCACGCTCATGCCGGAGGTTGCCGACGTTTCTTGGCGGAACGTTCCAACCAGCGGACCAGCCCCGAATCCAAGAGGCGCCCACCACCGCACTTGAAGGCAAACCGCAAAAACGGATTCGGGAAATAACAGTAACTCGGATGCAGCGGCAAAATCCGCCCGCCAAATCCCTGTTTGAAAAAGGAGATTTTGCAGACCTCTCCTGCCGCCAGAGTCCGTTGCTCCACCAACGCCCGCGCATACCGGGTGTCGAAGCCCGAAAAATCGAAAAACCGATAGCCGCCGGCCCGGGCCCACTTGATTGCCTCCCAGTAAATCAGCTCGGTTGGGTAGCAATCGGCATGGCTGCCCGACCAACCGAAACGCCAGGCGCGTGCCCATTGGCCGGTGGCGAAGACCAACATCGCCGCGATCACGGAGCCTTCTTTCTCGAGACAAAAAAGCTGCAATCTCCCGTCCCTCGAAAACTTTTCCCACAGCTCCGTCACAAAACCGCCCGGCGGCACGTTGGAACGCACGCCCCGGCGCGCACACAGGGCTTCCAGCAGCCGCTCAAACGTGCCGATGTCGCCGGTGTCGCCACGCCGGCAGGTCAGGCCGGATTTGAGCGCTTTCCGAATGTGCTGCCGAGTCTTGGCCCGCATGGCCGCGAGCAGATCCTCTTCCGCCGGAGCCAAGTCCAAAACACTGGTGGATTTCATCGCCGTGCTCGGCGGGAGCGCATCCGGGCTCTCGGCAAAGCCGGTCGCCAAAAAATCCGTTTGGAAACTCTCGCCGTCGTAGGGCAGCACCACCGCCAGATAGACCATTTTCCGCGACCGGGCGTGGCGGCGCAGCGCCGTCATGACCTCCGCCCGGAGCGCCGGATCTTGGGTCGCCAACACGGGCCCTCGATTCAAATAGCCCACCGTCCAACCCTTGAGGCCGACCGGCTTTTCCAGCACTTGGGCACCACCGACGATTTCGCCTTTCAAGCGCACGATTATCCTGATCGCGTGCCAACCCGCATGACGCTGGGCACCGCCCCATGGCGAGAGTTGCTCGTGGTGCGCCGTCGACGTGCGCAAAACAAAGTCGTCCCAGTGCGGATCAACGTCTGCGGCCGAAAACGTGGTCTCAAATGGATTTGCCGGATTCAATGGATTCTTCGCGCACGGTGACAGAGACCCGCTTCGCTCTGCGAGAATTGAAAAAGAGCCACCCGAAGCGGCGCGTCGGGCGAACAGCGCGCAGAGTTCGTCGCCGGTGTGCCGACTTACTCCCGAAAAGGCCTTGTCCCGCGCACTCGTCGGCGCACGTTGGGGTCGAATGCCAGAGTCCATCACGCCCTTGTTCACATCCGGCTGCGCAGGATGAGTCCAAAAAAAGTCAACGAAGCGATCGACGTATCGGTGCTGTTCTGCACGCGCAATCGCGCGCAGTCCCTGGGCGAAACCATCAACTACGTGTTGGCGGCAGACCGGACCGGGCTTTCGGTCGAAATCGTCGTCATCGACAACGACAGCTCCGACAACACTCCGCAGGTCGCCGCGTCATTCGCCGACCGGATCGCGGTCCGCTACTACCTGGAAAAGAAAGTGGGGAAAGGCCACAGCTTGAACCGCGCCTTGGATGAAGGCGGGCTGGGCCGGATCACCGTCGCGCTCGACGACGATATGGTCGTGGACACCGGTTGGTTGAAGGCCGTGATCGCCGCGTGCGACCGCAACCCGCACGCCGATTTGTTCTCCGGCTTCGTCTACCTCGTCTGGCCACCGGGGCCGATTCCGAGTTGGGCGAAGAAGTGCCGTTCCGATGTGAGGGGCTGGGCGCTCTCGGCCGTCGGAGAAATGGGCTCCGTCGCCGCGGATCAGCCGATCCGCCCCGACCGCTGGGGCTGCGGGAATCACTTTTGGTTTCGGTCCAAGTTGCTGACCGACTCCAGCCGATTTGGCGACCAATGGGTGCCGGAACCGGGATTGTTTTTCGACCACATGGCCAAGGGAGCGAAGGGCGTCTTCGCCGGCAACGTCCAAGCTGGCCACCGCTTGCAACCGCATCTCTTGGACCCGGCGACCGTCTGCAAACGTGCGGTCATGATCGGTCGCAGCTTTGCGGATAGCTACGTCCGCCCCTATCGGCCAACCGTCAGAGTGGCCCGTCTCTTCAAACAGCATCCGCTCTCCAGCCGCTGTGGCGCGCTGGGCAAGGTGGCCTATTATGTCGGTCTTTACGGAGTGTCGCGTCTCATCGGCGGCGATGATCGCTGGTTCGAACGCCGCATCCATGCGATCGAGCGCATCACGCTTTTGCTCGAAATGCTGCGGCTGATCTCGCGCGACCCGGACTATCCGCTGTGGCCTTGGCAAAAGCGGGGCTAAGAACGTCGGACCGCCGGCCCTCGGCCTTGTAGAGCCTTTCCGCGCACTCCCGCGCCCCCTCGGTTTCACCCAAAAGCTCGGCACCTCGCGGCCCATTTCCACGTCCCAGTCGGCCCCGCACCCACCCCAAAATACGTCTTGTCTTCCGGGACGCACCCCGGCTTTTGGCACCGAGTTCCATGTCCACGCCCCGGGATAAAATGCCGCCTCAGACCCGCCCCGAGCCCACCGCGCTGGGCTACGTGCCTGCCCTCGACGGGATCCGCGGCTTCGCCGTTTTGGCCGTGTTTGGCCACCACTTGGATATCGGCTGGCTGACGGGCGGATTCTTCGGCGTGGACATCTTTTTCGCTCTCAGCGGATTTCTGATCACCGCCCTTTTGCTCGAAGAGCACGCCCGGCACGGCTCGATCAGCTTGCGGGAATTCTTCCGGCGGCGTTTTTGGCGGCTTTATCCGGCCCTCGTCGTCCTCGTCGCAGTTTCGGCGGCATCGGCTGCCCTTCGCGACGACGTGGGCTTCGGGCGCATCGCACTCGTCGTGGCTGCCACGCTCACCTATCAGTCCAACTGGTTGCTCATCGCCGACCCAAACTCCTGGGTCGGCGGACTCGGTCACACGTGGTCACTCGCCGTGGAGGTGCATTTCTATTTTCTTTGGGCGACGACCTTGGTGCTGGCGATTCGCCGCTGGGGGCTGCGCCTCCGGGCCTTGCTCCGTTTCGCGCTCATCATCGCGGTCGCCTCCGAACTCTGGCGCATCATCGTGTGGGCGACCACGACCGGCACGGGACACGCCTACGCCGGAACCGACACCCGGCTTGACTCACTTTTTTTCGGGGTCGCCGCCGCCCTGCTCCGTTTCGACACCCTGACCAATCCCTCGGCGAATTCAATCGCGCGTCTGACGAACGGCAAGGTCCGCGCCCTCGAACTCGGATTGGCGTTCGGCATTGGCTGGTTGATTTACGACACCGAACCGTTCTCGGCCGGTGCCTTTGCCGGCGGCTTCGGGTTCGTCGGCGGTGCCACCGCTTTGCTGATTCTGATCACCTTGCACCATCCCGCCTCGCTCTTGGCGCGGCCCCTTAGAAACGGCCTCCTCGTTTGGTTTGGCCAGATTTCCTACTCGCTCTATCTTTGGCATCTTCCCGTCACAAAACTTGTGACCGCCGAACGTCTGACGTTCTTCGACACCGGCGAGTGGTTTGTCACTTTGGTCCGCGTGCTGGTCAGCCTCTCCCTCGCGACGGCCTCCTACTATTTCATCGAGCGCGCGTTTCTAAACCGGCGCCGCCGACCGCGCACTCCGGTAGCTTCCACTTCATCAACGCACCCGGACGGCGGGGACTTGCGCCAAGGTTAGCTCACGACGGAGCCCATGGCCCTGTCGGGCTTAATTTGTTTGAAAGCCGCGGCCGTAGATTGCGCTCATTCGCCCCGGGGGTCTTGGCACCGCCGTCTGAACTCGCGCTTTTTCTAGCCAACGCGCCCGACTCTCAGGCAGGCTTTTTCCGATGCGACGCCTCGCCACTTTCCTCGCCACCACCGCCGGTCGCGTCGTGCGCTATGTGATCTCGCTCGCTTTGCTCGCTTTCCTCGCCGCCCAAGTCGACTGGGCCGAACTCGCCGCCGCCCGCACCCAATTTTCAATCCCGCTGGTCGCGGCGGCACTAGTGCTGGTCGGCCTGACGTTCCCGATTCAGGCCGCACGCTGGTGGTTGCTGCTCCGCGCCCAACAAATCCCGCTCTCGTTTCACTGGTCCCACGTCGTCACTTGGATCGGTCAATTCTACAACGCATTCCTCCTTGGCGGCATCGGCGGCGACGCCGCCCGCGTCTACTATCTCCTGCGCGACGCCGCCGCGCAGCGGGCCGCCGGCCTGACCACCCTCGTGATCGACCGCGCCACCGGCCTGCTTTTGCTGTTGGCCGTTCCCGCCGTCGCACTCACCGCCCGCACCGGCGCGTTCGCCGCCGAGCCCGGCCTGCGCTGGCTTTTTATCACCGCCTCGATCCTCACCGTCGGCGGCATCGTTTTCGCGATCTGGTTATTGCGCACCGATCCGAACCGTTGGCCCGCACCGCTGCCACGAATGCTCGGTCCCGACCGCCTCGCGACCGCCGCCCAACTGCTCGCCTGCGTGAGAGCCACGCCCGGCGCCCACTCCGCCGCCTTTCTGCTCGGCGCGGCCATCTGGCTGCTCGACTTCATCGCGGTGTGGTTGCTCGCTCATGCGATCAGTCTGCCTCTGCCTTTTCTCGAAACCTGCATTGCGATGAGCGTCGCCTACGCCGCCACCGTGCTTCCGATCAGCGTCGGCGGTCACGGCGTTCGGGAAGGGGCTTTCCTCGGCACTCTCGCCGCCCTCGGCCTGCTGGCGACCCCCGCCGCCCGCGACCTCGCCCCTCTTCTCGCGCTGCTCGTGTGGGTCGCGACGGTCTTCTGGAGCTTGTTCGGCGGTCTCGTCGTCCTCGCGGCTCCGCGCCTGCTGCCACCGCGGCCCACCCCGACCTGAATTTTACTTTGCCGTTTCAGCCGCCGGATCCAGCACTCGGATCGAGTTCGCATGCACGGCAAACATCCGCAGCTGGCGGCGCTCCTTGCTGAGCCGCACCGCCGGCTCGCCCGAATCGAGATCGAAGTGATTCGGCCCCGGCTGCAGTCGCACTTTCAGCGGGAAGTCCCGCGCTTTGTCGCTCAAATCAACGTCCAGCTGTTCGCGACCGTTAATCGACAACTGCACGGATCGCTTCGATCCCGCCCCGCTCAGCGCCAGCTTCAGTTCGAACTCACGTTCCTCGGCGTAGGGGTTGAAGAATGACATCGTCGCGGGCTCAAAGGCCCAGCGCGGCTCCGTGTGCGATCCGCCGTGCGGCGGGCGGTGCCAGCCTCGCCCAAAGGTCAGGGTTCTCGCGATCGGAGGCACGGGCTGCGCCGCCGGATGTAGCCGCACCACGATCTGTTCCCGCCTCACTCCTTCAATCCGCTCGCTCCGACCCAACGCTGCCAGTTCCGCCAACAACGCCTCGCCCCGATCGGCGAAGCCCCGCCGGTTCAAATAGATCGCCGCAAATCCATAGCTCTCCAACGCCCGGATTTTTTCCGCCGTCGGCAGCCGCCCCAGATCGCGTTGCCACTGTCCGCGGCTTCGCCCTTTCAAAGACCCATAGCTAAACCGGAGCGTCTTCGTGGCGACAAAAGGCCGGAAGTGTTCACTGTCGCCCAACTGATACTGCGGCGGCGCCTCCGGAAACGAAACTACCGGCAGTTGAAAAATTTTCGACCCCGCCGGCAACGCCGCCTCCAGCCGCCGCCCAAACTCAATGTCGTTCCTCGCCATCCGCGCCATCGCTTCCCGACGCTCCGCCGCCATCGGGCGCGGCAACTGGTCCGCCAACCCAAAGACCACCAACCCCACCGCACCCAATCGGCGCCAACCCGCCGGCCACGCCCGGCCCCAGCGCGAGAGCCGCGCGACGAGAAACAAGAGCACCGCCGCCGAGATAAAAACACTGAACCGGTTGCTCGCCCGGAACAGCGCCAGCCCCGTGAAAAACGCGAAGAAATTGGTCGCCCCGCCCACGGACGCGAACGCCAGCACCCACCCCGTCGTCAACGCCGCGCCCGGCACCCGCCGCCGCCGCCACATCGCCCAAGCCGCCGCGCCGCCCAACCACGCGAGCCCCGCCAATCCCACCAATCCCAGATACGGCGCAAACGCCTCCGTGCTCCGCCAGTCCGACCACCGCAGATACCGCTGGCCGAGAAACCCCATCGGTTCCCACCGGTGCGTCGCCGGCGGCACCGCCAACTCCAACGGTTTCAACGCATACATCTCCGTCCCCCCGTAATTTCGCTCCAACGGCGAATCGGCCGCCGTGTCCGTGGCATACAACCACGGATGCACCTGAACCGTCGCCAACGCCGCCAGCGCCAAAGCCAGCGCGGCCACCCCGACCTGCACATTCTCCGCGCGCCAACGCCCGCCCGCCAGGTGGGCCAGCAACGCCAGTCCCATCAGCTGCAGATACAAAAACAGCAGGTAGGGATTGCTCACTCCGATCCCCAGCGCCGAGACCAGCACGACCGCCCCCCACTTGCTCCGCCACTGCACCCGCCGGCTCGAGGCGACGAGCGCCACGCTCAGAATCGCCAACGGCACCGACCACGAAAACGCGATCAGCAGGTGCTGGAGGCCCCGGTTGAACGTTTGAAACGTAAACGCAAACAACAGCGCACCCGCCATCGCCCACTCCCACTGCAATCGCAGCCACCGCGCGCACGCGTAAAACGACCACGCGGCACTCAGCACCGCCAGCAGCAACGCCAGATTGGCCGCGACCGCCACCCCCGTCACCCGCGCGACTTGGCCCAGCGTCCACACCAGCATCATATCCGACGAGGGATACGCGCTCCAATTCGCTCCAAACGGCGCACCCAGCCGCGACATCACCTGCGGCTGCAACGGAGCGAGATCGCCTTCTGCCGCCGCTTTGATGCGCGCCAACACCTCCAGCGACTCCCCGCTATACTCCGCCGGCGTGGTCCACCGCTCCGCCGTCCACCAGCCGTAATGCGCGACGCACACCGACGCTGCCACGAGCGTGAGCAGGCCCAAGCGCCAACAAGTCCGGGCGCGGGAAAAAATTATGCGGGGAAAAAATCTCACGCGGGCTGGAGACCGGTGGTAAAAAGCAATCCGCACTTCACCCCACTCCACATCCAACAGGCAAGACCGACCTTTCGCCCCGCCGTTTTTTTCCACCGCGCCCCTCTTTCACCGTCGGCTTCGTCTCTGCTCCTGAGTTGGCCCAACCGCCGGGCCGCCACGTTCCCGCCACGCCCCAACCCGGATCACACGCCCCCTTGCATTCGGCCGAACCCCACCTTTTTCTGACCGCCTTTCCCTGATGCCTTCCGCCTCCCGCACGCCTCCGTCCGGCGGCGCCTTTTCCCGGCGCTTCTCACACTACTCCGGTATTTTCTTCGACGATTTCGCGACCGACTCCGCCTGGCTGCGCGAGACCGGCAGCATCCGCCTTCCGCCCCTCGACGGCATCACCGCCCTGATTCTTCGCGGCGAATTCCGGCCGCACCCGGCCGCCCGCGGGCTGGAATCCGCGCCGCCCGAACTCTCCGTTTCGCTCAACGGCGCCTTCCTCATCACGCTGCGCAACTTCAAACCCGGCCCGTGGGAAATCCGTCTCCCGCTGCCCGCGCCCGCGCCCACCTCCGGCTTCACGCTCGCGCTGCGCCTCGGCGGCACCGGCCTCACCGACACCCTCGCCTGGCTCGGCCGCATCACCGGCTTCGGCCCGCTTCAACGCTTCCGCGCCCAAAACAAAAACCGCGCCCTCCGCCTCACCGCCCTCGCCGCTGACACCGGCGAACTCATCTACGACTTCTCCCGCCGCCACGCGCCGTTCCGCGCCGAGTTCGCCCGCCGCCACGCCCATCTCGGGCTCAACATCGTCGGCTTCCTCACCGCCGATCTCGGCTTGGGCGAATCCGCGCGTTGCATGGTCCGCGCCGCCGATGCCGTCCGCATCCCCACCGCCCTCGTCCCGCTCAAGCTCAACTGCAAAAACCGCCTCGGCGACCCCACCTACACCGCCCGCCTCACCGACGCGAATCCCCACGACGTCAACGTCGTCCACCTCGACCCGCCCGCCTCCCGCGATCTGGACCACCACCACGGGAAAAACTTCCGCGCCGGCAAATACAACATCGCCTACTTTGCGTGGGAACTCCCCGAGTTTCCCGACGACTGGGTCCCTGCCTTCGATTTCTACGACGAGATCTGGTGCCCCAGCGATTTTACCCGCGCCGCCATCGCGGAAAAATCCCCCGTCCCGGTGCTCACGTTGCCCCACGCGATCAACGTCCCGGTTCCCGTCGAGCACATCGCCGCGATCCGCGTCCGCCTCGGTCTGCCGGCAAACGCCTTTCTCTTCCTCACCCTCTTCGATCTCAACTCCTACGCAGAACGCAAAAACCCCCGCGCCGCCCTCGCCGCCTTCCGCGACTCCGGCCTCGCCGCCCCCGCCGCCACCCTCGTCGTCAAAGTCCAAAACCTCGCGGGCAACGAAGCCGACTTCGCCCACCTCCAAGCCCTCGCGACGACGATTCCCGGCATCCACTTCATCACGGAGACACTCTCGCGGGCCGACATCTACGCGCTCGAGTTTGCGTGCGACGCGTTTGTCTCGCTGCACCGTTCCGAAGGTTTCGGCCTCGCGGTCGCCGAATGCATGGCCCTCGGCAAACCCGTGATCTCGACCGACTGGTCCGCCACCGCCGAGTTCGTCACGATCCACAACGGCTGCCCGGTGCGCGCCCCGCTCATCACCCTCACCGAAAACCACGGCCCCTACGCCAAAGGCCAGACCTGGGCCGACCCCGACATCGCCCATGCCGCCGCCTACATGCGCTCGCTGTTTGCCGATCGCGCCCTGTGCGCCCGTCTCGGGTCCACCGCGATGGCGACGATTGCTGAAAAATTTGCGCCCGCCGTCATCGGCGCCCGCTACCGCCGCCGCCTCGAAGCCATCGCCGGCTTCTAAAGAGTAGGGCGAGGTCTCCGACCCGCCCTTTTCGTGGCCCGGAGACTTATTTGGCTGCGCCCGCCTTCTCCGCCACCCCGCGCCCCGTGATTCGAATTTCCATATTCCGCACGCTGAAACCCACTTTGCGCAAATCCCCGCTGTTCGGCTGCTGCGGCGCACGGTCCGATTCAAATCGCCAGACCATATCCCCTGGCGGCAGCACCGCGCCACGCACCACTACCTCGCGCAGCGCCTTCACCGTTGCGCCCGACCACAAGACAGCGCCGTCGGCCTTTGCCTGCACCGTCAGCTTTCGATCATCAGCGCTTTTCACATCAAAAACGATATCCGCCACGACGGGAAATTCCTGCGGATTGCGAAACACCACCTCGGCGTCGCCCCGGCTCCAGCGCCAATAGTCAAACCGCGACCGCTCCGCCTGGAACCACTGGTCGTCCGGAAAAATTGCCTCCACCGTGCGCCCCGTGGCCTCGACGATTCGCAAGGCCCGCGCGCCCTGCAGTTGGAAACTCTCCTGCCCCGGCGGCTTCAAGATATCACTCGAACACAGCACCGCCAGATTGCCCAGCACGAGCCACGTCCGCCACCGCCGGCCTCGCGGCAATAACACGTTGAACGCGAGCGTCATCGGCAGCAGCACGCGCAACGCCGCGCCCGGATACCCTTCCCACACTGCATCGCCGAGCACGACCAACAGCGCCGCATAGCTTGCACCCAGCCGCCACCACGCATCGCTCCAGCGCGGCCGCAGGGCAAAGAACAACCATTGCGCCGTCACCGCCACGAGCATCAGCACACTCCAGACGCCGATCGAACCCGCGTCGTCCGTCTTAAAGACCGCCGCCGTCTCGACCCACTTCCTCATGTAGGCGGCAAACGGCCAGTCAAAGTTTCGCACCCCCGGGTCGCTCCCGCTTCCAAGCCAAAGCCGCAGCGTCACCACCCAAAGTGCCAGCGGCGCGAGCACCAACAAGCCTTGACCCACCGAGCGGGCCCAGTCGCGGCCATGCCGCCAATTCGCCGGAGCCAAGACCGACGCCGCGAGCAGGTTCGTTTCCTTGCCGAGCCCCGCGACCCCCAGCACCGCCGCAGCCCACCACGTCCGCCCGCGCTCGTAGAGCAACATCCCCAGCGCGATCAACAACAGGCTCGGTCCGTCCACCAACGAGCCCCGCACGCTGAAACACAGTCCAAAGGAAAACAGCACCCCGCCCCAACGAAAAAAATTCTCCCAACTCGTCGCCGGAAACCAGCGCAACAGCAGCCCCGCCAGCAAAAACCAACACACGATGTTCTGCACGGCGTAGATGTGGAGCGCCCGCGCCGGATCCCCGCCTCCCAGCCCATACGCCGTCCACGAAAACAAAATCCGCCGCGCCCGATACGGCATCGAATCCATCGCCTCGTTCAACGCCCGGTTCGTCAGCCACGGCCGCATCGCGATCTGCGCGTAGTATTGCGCGTCGTAACCCTTCGAGCCCGGCTCCTCGTAGTAGTTCATCGCCTTCAACGCCGGCACATACGGCGCCGCAGGCTTCTCCCCGAACATAATCAGATAGGTGAACCCCTTGCCCGGCAGATAAAACTGCGCGCAGATCCAAATGAAAAGCCCCAGCGTCGCGCCGTAGGCCAACTTCAGCGCCAGCGCTGCGTTGCGTGGAAAAAATGGGTTCGGACTGGCCACGAAAACGTCAAAAGGCAGAGTTTCACCTCACCCAACGCAAGAATGGATTCACCCGCCGTCGCCGCACCCGCAACGCCCGCCCGTTTTCGGGCTTGGTCGTGGGCGCTGCTCCTCGCCGCCTTGCTGGGATACGCCGCGTTTCTTTCGTTCCACGTCGGCGCCTACGCCGGCCAGTCGGACTCCTCCGGCTACCTCAACAGCGCCCGCCTCCTCGCCCACGGCGAAACCCAAACGCCCCAGCGCCACCCTCCCGTGCAGAACATCGACTCGTTCGATTGGTATTCTTTTGTGCCGCTCGGATTCAAAGTCGCGCCCGACCAACGGATGGCCCCCTCCTACCCGATCGGCCTCCCGCTCGCTTTGCTGGCCGTCGCATTCTTCACCGGTTGGTCGCTCGCCCCCCATATTGTTATGGTCGCCGCCGCTTTGGCCGCGGTTCTGCTGATGATTCCGCTGGGGCGCGCCGCGGGTTTGCCGCCCCGTTGGTCGATCTTTGGCGCGCTGCTCCTCGCGGCCAGCCCTCTGACGACCTTCATGTCGCTGCAACTGATGAGCGACGTTCCCGCCACCGCGGCCGTGACCGCCGCGATCCTTTGTGCATGGAACAGCCGCGGGCATCTCCGGTGGGCGCTCTGCGCCGGATTTGTCTTTTCCGTCGCCGTGCTGATCCGGCCCAACAACCTCATCTTCATCGCCCCGGTGGCTCTTTGCCTTGGGCTCAACCCGCGCCGCTGGCTGCTCTTCATCGCCGGCGGTTTGCCCGGTGCGATGGGGCAACTCGCTTACAGTGCCGCCGCCTACGGGCACCCGCTCGCCTCCGGCTACGGAGATGACCTTGTCTCGAAATTCTCCCTTGGTTTCGTGCCCGAGACCCTCGCCCACTACGCCCGGTGGCTGCCGATTTTGCTCACACCGGTCGGCCTCGGCGTGCTGGTGTTGCCTTGGTTTGGCCGACACCACCGCTTCACTTGGGTGCTCATCGCTTGGCTCGGCCTGAGCCTCGCCTTTTACGCGGTCTATTTTCACACGCACGAGACGTGGTGGTATCTACGTTTTCTGTTGCCCGCGTTTCCCGCCGCCCTGGTCGGCGGGCTATGGGTGGTCCATCACCTCTGGTCCCGCGTCGCCGGGCCACGCCTGCGCACGCCGTTCGCGTCCAACAGTCTCGCGCTCGTCGCAACCGTCGTGGTGCTCGGCCAGTCCGGGGTCTGGCATCAACGGCTCAACGCGATCCTGATCGGCGAGGGCGAGTCCGTCTACCCCGCCGCGTGCACCTGGGCTCGGGCGCAGCTGCCGAAGGAGACCATCGTCGTCGCCTTGCAAACCAGCGGAGCTTTTCACTACTACACGTCGTTTGATTTGGTGCGTTGGGATCTGCTCAATCCAACGCGGTTCGCCCTCATCGCCGCCGCCGCCATCGCCACCGGCCGGCCCATCACCGCCGTCCTGTTTCCGCACGAAACCATCGACGAACTCCAGACCCGCGCGCCCGGACAATGGACCTTGGTCGGCTCCGTCCGGCACGTCAGCTTTTGGCAGTGGGCTCCCCCACGCGCACAATGACCGGCGTTTCAGCCGGCGGCGGGCGCCTGCTCGTCCTCGCGGCCGCCTTGGCCTACGCGGCGTTTATCTACCAGCACGGCTGGCCTTTGGGCACCGGTTCCGATTCCCCCGGCTATCTCAACAGCGCCCGGCTCCTCGCCCAAGGCGAGCTTCCGGCCGGTGTCCACCCCCTGCCCGCCCTCAGTCACGAGCCTTGGGACGAAGCGTGGCAACAGCCGCTCGGCTTCACCATGCAGCCCGGTTCGAAATGTCTCCGACCCGCCTAAGCCTCGGGCCGGCTCCTGCATCTCTTCGCCGCGGCCCCGCTCGTCGAGTGTGAAAAAAACGCGCGACTCGTCAACCCCCTCAATGTTCTCGTCGCGAGCGCGCTGCTCTGGGTTAGCCCGCTCTTCATCTACAATGCGCTGCAGCCCTTGAGCGACTCCGTGGCGCTCACGTGGTGCGTCGCCGCCCTGCTGTTCGCCTTGAAGTCCCGCGCCCACTGGGCCTGGGGACTCGCTGCCGGCGCCGCGTTTGCCGGTGCGATTCTAGTCCGGCCCACCAATTCTCTCCTCGCCGTGCCCTTGGCGCTCGCCCTCGGCCTTTCCCCGCGCGCCTGGATCGCTTTCGGCCTCGGCGGCGTGCCCGGGGCCGCTTGACTCGCCTTCTACAATTACCAACTTTACGGGCATCCGCTCACGACCGGTTACGGCAACATGGGCCACGCCTTCGCCAGCCGCTGGATCATCGGCAACCTGGCGCACTTCGCGCTTTGGATGCCTCTCCTCGTTTCGGTCCCGGTGGCGCTCGCGGGCGCCGCCCTGCCGTGGCTGGCGCGCAAGCGCGTGCCGCTTCTCACCACGTTGATTCTCGGCACTTGGTTCGGGGGATTTGTCATCCTCTACGCCCCCTATTTTTGCGCGGGAGAAAACTGGGGTTACGTCCGGTTTTTCTTCCGGCTTTTCCCGCCGTGATTCTCGCCGGCCTGCTCGTCGCGCAAAATTTCCGACCCTTCCCACCGTGGTGGGCTCTCGTGCCCTGTCTCGCCGCCCAAGCCTTGCTCGGCCAACACCTGCACATCACCGCGATTCGCGACGAAGAGCGCCGCTACCTATTGGCCACCCGCTGGCTCAACGACCATGTGCCCGCCGGCTCGGTTGTCCTCTCGGCCCAGCTCAGCGGCGCGATTCTCTATTACGAAAAAGACCTGGTGATCGTGCGCCCCGATTTGTTGCCCATCGACCAAATGCCGACGTTGAAACGCGCCGCCCGTGAATCCGGGCGGGGAATATACGTGTCGCTCTTTCCGTTCGAAATCGAACCGTTCTTCCAACGCTTCCCCGCCGCCGAGTGGGAACCCATCGGCCAGGTCCCGGCGGTGAGTTGCTACTGCCTGCGGTCCACCTCACCCTAGACCTTTTCACGTTTCGGAACGCTCCAAAGCGGACCGGGAGAAGCCCCTGTCACTCCCCGATTTTCCGCAGCCAAATCTGCCCGCCGCCGCCGCCGGCACACAGCGGCATCCGCTCCCGCAAAAACGCATTGTGCGTGTTGAAAATCCAGCCGGTGAACAGCTCGATCCGCCACGCCCGGTTATACATCAGAAACGCCCGCAACAGATACAGCTCGTTCCACGACCGCCCTTCGTCGAACCACTCCCGCGGATACTCGAGACTGCCCGTCACGTCGTGGATGTGCACCCACACCCCGGGCTTGAGCACCGGCAACACATCGAAAAATAGCCGGTTCACGTCGCTCCCCAGTTTGCTGACATGCGAAGAATCGATGAACAGCACGTCGCCCGCCTCCAGCTCCGCAAACGTCGCGACCGGCACGTCCTGCACTTTCTTTTCAATCAACGTCACGCGCGCATGGTCATCCGGTTTCAACAGCGGCCGCAGCCGGCCCATATCCGGATCGATGAAGGTCAGCCGCATCCGCCCGCCAAAAACAAACTCGTTCAAGTCCAACATCGCCGCCGAGCTGAATCCCGAACCCACCTCGATCACCCGCCGCGCCTTCGTCTCGCGCAGCATCAGAAACAACATGATGCCGTCGTATTGCCCGTAGGACGGATTGTTCAGAAAATACCGGCGCCCCGCCGTCGCCGTCACCGGAAACGGCTGCTCCGCGTAAGCCTCGGAAAAACGGTGCAACCGCGCCAATTGCTCCGCCTCGTTCAGGTCCAACCCCGCAAACGACGGCGCTCCCCGCTCGCGCGCAAAAATCTCCGCCACTTCCGCCCGCGAGGTCTGCGGCGAGTAGAAATGCCCCGGCGGAAACACAAATTCTCGCTCCGCCGCCTCCGCCACCAGCCGCGCGTTGGCCTTCTCCAAATCCGCCACATCCCGCCGCAGATCGGCTTTGTCTCCTTCGAGTTCGCCCACGCGGTTTTCCAACCAGCGCACGCGCTTGAACCGCCGCAGAAATTTGTCGAACGCCTTCATCGGTAGGGAGCCCGGCAGGTTTGGCCGCCGGCCCGGCCCGTGCAATCACGATGTCCGCCGGTTCATCCGCATCCGGCCGGACCGTTCGCCGCGCACTAAAGGGTTGTCCGGTCCGTAAACAATCTGTCGCATCGCAAACCACCCTTCGGCATGTCGATTCCGTCACCTGACACCACCTCCGCACCCCGCTGGTTTGCGTGGTCGGCCACCGTGGCGATGCTCGGATACGCCCTCTTTCTCGGTTTCTATTTCTCACCGTTTGCCGGCGGCTCCGATACCTCCGGCTATATCAACGCCGCCCAACTCCTCACCGAGGGCCGGCTCACCGCGCCGCAACGCGACTTCGCGGGGCTCTCCGTATCCACGGCTACCCAGCTCCAGCCCCTCGGCTTCATCGCCGAGCCCGAGCGCGCACGGCTCATCCCCACCTATCCCCTCGGCCTCCCCGCCCATCTGGCCCTCGCCAGCCTGCTCTTCGGTTGGACCGCCGCGCCAATCGTGGTCGGCCTCGGTGCCCTCATCGCCGCCATGGTTCTTTGCTACGGCGTAGCCCGCGATCTGCGTCTGTCGTGGCCTTTCGCCGCGGCCGCCGCCGTCATGTTCGGCGCGTTTCCCGTCACCATTTTCGCGTCGATCCAACCGCTCAGCGATGTGCTCGCAACCACTTGGGTGCTCGCCGCCATCTTCGCCGCATTCCGCGCGCCGGGTTCGCTCAAGTGGGCCGTCGCCACCGGAGTCGCCCTCGCCATCGCCGTCTTGGTCCGACCGACCAACCTTCTGGTGCTGCCCGCCCTTGTCGTGCTCATCGGTCTTCGCTGGCGACCTCTCGCCGCCGCGGCCCTCGGCGGTCTGCCCGGTGCCTTGCTGCTCTTGGGCTGCAATGCCCACCTCTTTGGCTCACCTTGGCGGATGGGCTACGGTCCCGTGCATGAGGCATTTTCCGCCGGCTACTTTTGGCCGACCGTGCTCCATTTCGCCTACTGGCTCGCCCTGCTCATGCCCGCCGTGCTGCTCGTTCTGCCTTTCGGCGCGCTCCGACTCGCACGCGCGCGCACCCGGGAAATCCTCGCGCTCGCACTCTGGTTTTTCGTGCCGGTGATGGTCTATGCGTTTTACGAATTCTCCCACGAGACGTGGTGGTATCTGCGCTTCCTTTTGCCCGCGTGCCCCGCGTTGATTTTGGCCGCCTTGCTCGGGCTCGAACGCTTCCTCCCTGACCGTCCGCGCCTCGTTGCGATCACGGCGGTCGCACTTTCGGCTTGGGCGGTGGGACTTGGCGGGTATCGCACGGCGACGTTGCACACGCTGTTTATCAAATCCTACGAAAAAGCCTACGCCGACACCGGCCAGTGGGCCGCCAAGAATCTCCCCGCCGCCACCGTCCTCCTCGCCAACGCCGATAGCGGCGCCCTCTACCGCTACACGCCCTTCCCCGTGCTTCGCTGGGACCAGATGGGCCCGGCGGAATTCTCCGCCCACGCCGCGCACCTCGTCCGCGCCGCACGCCCGCTTTATCTCGTGATTTTCGCCAACGAGGAAACCCAGGTCCTCGGCGAACGCGTGCCGGCGCGTTGGGAAAAAGTCACCCAGATCGCCAACCGCAGTATCTGGCGCTACGCCGGACCCGCGCCATGACGCCTCCTTCCCCCGTCTTTCGCTGGACGCTTCGCTGTGCCGCCTTCGCCGCCGTCGCGCTCTTGCTCCTGCTCGTTGCCCGCTACTGGCACCCCGTTTACGGCCTCTCTTCGCTCATCCAACTCGACGCCCCCAACGACAATTTCAAGATCGCCGCCTTCCGCAAATATCCCGTCTACGTCCACCGCGACACCGGTGGCTACGACGGCCTCTACTACGCGCAGATCGCTTACGATCCTCTGCTCGGCTCGGCCGAACTCCCGCCCGCGATCGACAATCTCTACTACCGGGCCCGCCGGATTCTACCCTCGGCGGTCTCGTGGATTTTGGCCGCCGGCCAACCCGCCGCCATCGTTCACGTTTACTCCTGGCTCAACGTCGTCGCGTGGCTCGCGCTCGCGGCCCTGCTTTGGCGTCTGCTCGCCGTGGTTGATTTCCGCGGCTGGCTGGCTTGGGCGGGCGTGCTGTTTTCCTGCGGTGCCCTGAGCAGCGTCCGCCTCGCCCTCACCGATTTGCCCATGGCGCTGCTCCTTGCCGCCGGACTTTTCGCCGCCGAGCGCTCCCGTCCAAAATCTGCGGTCGCCCTGCTCGCCGCCGCCGCCCTCGCCCGGGAAACCGCCGTGCTTGGCGCCGCCGGCCTCGTCACCCGGCCGTGGTTTTCGGGCAAAACCATGCTCAAGAACGGCATCATTTGCGTCCTCATCGTCGCCCCGCTTTTGGCGTGGCTCGCCTACATGCGCTGGCGCATCGGTCCCCACAACGCCGGCTGGGCCAACCTTACGTTGCCTCTCTCCGGCTTCGCGGAGAAGGCGCTCACCGCGGTCGTCGATCTCCCTCTGCTTGATGACTCCCTCCTCGCTTGGACCACGCTCCTCGCCGTCGTCGGCATCGCCGTCCAAGGAGCTTTTTTCGCCGTGCACTGGCGCCGCTTCGCCGACGCTTGGTGGCGCATCGGCGCCGTCTACACCGCCCTCATGCTGACCCTCGGCACCGCTGTCTGGGAGGGCTATCCCGGCGCCTTCAGTCGCGTGCTTCTGCCCCTTACTCTGGCGTTCAACATTTTCGCCCATCGCACCCGCGCCGCCCTCACGTGGCTGCTCCTCGGCAACCTCGGAATCGCCGCCGGCTTCCTGATGTTGCGCGACTTCCCGTTGCACTCCCGTGAGTTTTTTGTCGGCCAAAACCACCGCGCGGATGCCATCGGCCAAATCGACGGCGGCTGGTTCGGGGTCGAACGCGACCGGAAGCACGTCTGGTCGTGGAGTTCCGGGCATTCTCAAATCGTCGTCGAGACCTGGGCCGACGAACCCGTCAACGCCCGGCTGGACGTCTCCATGCGCGCCCTCACCCCGCGCACGGTCGTGATTCGCCAAGCCGGCCGCGAGCTTTGGCGCGGCCCGGTGGGCGAACAAACGACCCGCCACGCGGTCACACTGCAACTGGCCCGCGGCCACACGGTGATCGATTTCTCCACGGACACTCCCGGCACGCGCGAGGGCCCGGAAGCGAACGCCCGCGCATTGACCTTTGCCCTTTATAATCCGCGTCTGACCATCGCCCCCCGCTAGCCGCTCACGATGCCCGCCCCCATTCTGCTCGACCTCTCGCACACGAGCCACACCCGCGCCCGCACCGGCATCCAGCGCGTGGCGCGCTCCCTCTGGCGTGAATTGGGCCCCGCCGCCGCGCCCATCACCTACGATCCCCATCAGCGCACGTGGCGCCCCCTCGACGCTTGGGAACTCACAAACCTCGCCACCGACTCATTCAGCCGAAAACGCGGCGCGAGCTGGCCCCTCACCGCCCAACTCCGAGCCCACACTCGCCGATTTCTGGGTTCCGCCGCTCTCAACTCTCAACTCTCAACTCTCAACCCATCAGCGCTGCTCCTCCCGGAACTCTTCACCCCCGCCGTCGCCGCCGCGCTCCCCGCGCTCTTCGCCGCGACGACCGGCCCGCGCGTCGCGGTCTTCCACGACGCCATCGCTCTCAAATTCCCCGAACTCACCCCAACAAAAACCGTCGCCCGTTTCCCCTCCTATCTCCGCGAACTCCTCGCCTTCGACGGCATCGCCGCCAACTCCGAAGACTCCCGCGCCACGCTCCTCGCCTACTGGGACTGGCTCGGCGTCCCCCAAAACATTCGCCCCGTCGTCACCGCCATCCCCCTCGGCACCGACCCCGTTTGTCATCTAATGGATGACAAACCCGTCGGGCCGTCTTCGGGGAAATCGATACTCCAAAATCAAAAATCCGAAATCCCCACCGTCCTTTCCGTCGGTTCGCTCGAAGGCCGCAAAAACCACCTGGCCCTTCTCGATGCCTGTGAATCGCTCTGGTCCGCCGGTGCAAATTTCGAACTCCACCTCGTCGGCTTGGCGCACCCGCAGACCGGTCGCGCCGCCCTTGCCCGGGTCCACGCCCTGCAAGCCTCCGGTCGCCCGCTCCGCTACTCCGGACCCGTCACCGATGCCGCACTGGCCGCCGCTTACTCCGCCTGCGCATTCACCGTTTACCCATCGCTGATCGAGGGCTTCGGCCTGCCGGTTCTAGAAAGCCTCGCCCACCGCAAACCCAGTATCTGCTCCGCTCACGGCGCGCTCGGTGAAGCGACCCGCGAGGGGGGTTGCATCGCCCTCGACCGCGTCGACGCCGCTTCTATTGCCCACGCGATTTCCCGTCTGCTTTCGACACCCTCCGATCTCGCCGCCCTCACCGAAGCCGCCCGCGCCCGCCGTTTCCGCACGTGGTCCGACTACGCCCGCGACCTCGCCACATGGCTCCCGACCCTCGCTCGTCGAGCCTGAGCCGAGGTCGGCAACCAACGCGCCCGATTTTCCGCGCCAAACTCCGACGATTTCGTTCATCCTCCGTTCGAAGCTCGCATCGAATCGTTCGGCAAATTTCGTTCGATCAATGAGACTTCCGTTCGCACTGCTCGCCGCCGCGCTCGCGGGTTCATCGAGCCCGGCCGCCTTGCCGCCCGACCTTCACCGCGAGACCCGTTCGGATGCTGTTTCTGAGAAGGTCCCCGCACCCCGCACCGCCACCGCCACCGCCGACGTCGGGGCGGTTGCGCTAAGCGCCGCTCGCTACCCCGATGACTCAAAGGGCGTCGCTCCGCTTGTTTTGGACGCCCGCGTCGGGCCCAACCTCCGGCTCGGAGACGATCCCGATGCGCTCCCATCCGACCAACGCGGCCAAGCCGAGCCCCACCTCGCGCGCAGCGCCGCCAACCCCGAGGTATTGCTCGCGACCTTTCAGGAGGGTCGCCTTGCCGCCGGCGCCGCCGTCAGTTGCGGTTACGCTCTCTCGCGCGACGGCGGGATCAGTTGGACGCGCAATCTCATCCCCCAGCTGACCTTGGCCAGCGGCGGCCGCTTTCTTCGCGCCACCGATCCGGTCGCGGCCATCGGCCCACAGGGCGACCTCTATCTCAATACGCTCTGCTTCACCGGCACTACCGCCAACCAGTCCGCCGTCGTGGTCAGCCGCTCCGTCGACGGAGGCGCGACATGGTTGCCCCCTACTACGGTCTTCGAGTCCTTCACCTCGAACGCGTCCCTCGACAAAAACTGGATGGCCGCCAACGACGCCGCGGGCGCGCGCAACGCGGGCCGCCTGGCCGTCACTTGGTCCGTCTTCACGCCCACCGCCGTTTACCTCCAATCGTCGGTCAGCGACGACCGCGGCGTTTCGTGGAGCCCCCCCGCCAACCTGACCCCGGTCACCTCCGTCAACCAATCGACCCAGCCCGCCTTCTTCCCCGACGGTTCTTTGCTCGTCCCCTACATCACGTTTCTCACGCCGTCGACCAACGTGCGCTCGTTTCGCATCGATGCGAAAGTCTCGTCCGATGGCGGGCGCACCTGGCCGGCCAACGCCACCACCGTCGTCAACAACGTTACGGGCTGGGACGACCCCGATATGCGGGACGGCATCTATCTGATCGGGTCCGCCGTTGCCCGAGCGACCGGCGAAGCGTTCATCGCCTACACCGCCGTCATCGACGGATCGCCCCGCGTGCTCGTGGTAAAGTCATCCAACCGGGGCGCAACCTGGTCCGCGCCCATCGTGGTGAGCGACAACCCCGCCGGCACGTCCGTGATGAATCCCGCCGTCGCCGCAACGCCCGACGGGCGCGGCGTGACCTTGGTCTGGATGGATCGGCGGCACTCGACCGCCAACTTTCCCACCATCGACCACTATGTCGCCATTTCCCTCGACGGCGGAGCGACGTGGCAGCCCAACATCCGCCTGAGCGACAAGTCCGGCGATATCCGGAACGCGACCCTCGCCGGCGGCGGTTACATGCTCGGCGACTACCTTGGTCTGGTGGCTCCGTTCCACTCCGACCAACCGGCCGTGGCGGTCTGGTGCGACACCCGCACGGGCAACGCCGATCCGATCTCCACCCGCTTCGCCCTCACCGCCACGGCCAACTTCGCATCGTGGCGCACCGCTCATTTCAACTCGGCCGAACTCACCGAGAGCGCCCAAAGCAGCGCCGCGGCCGACCTCGACGGCGACGGCTACAGCAACCTCGTCGAATACGCCCAAGGAACTGATCCGCGCATCCCTGAAAGCGGCAGCGGGCTCTATTTCACAGCCGGCGTATCCACCGCCGCGCTCGGCGATCGCCGAGCGCCAGGACGTGACGACGTCGCCGTGAGCTTTGAAACCTCTCTCGACCGAATCTCTTGGACGCCCGCCGTCGGCAATCCCGCGGCCCCGGCCACCGCCCCGGCGCAGGAGGGCTTCGACACCCCGCCCGGTCAAACCACGTTCTTCCGCGCGAAGTATCAGCAGGGCGAAACCACAATTTATTCGCCGGATACCCCCGCCACAAACAACGACGCCCGCTTGCTCAGTCTCTCGACGCGCGGCACCGTAAAGACCGGCGGTGCGCAACTCATCGCCGGCTTCGTGACCGCCGGTGGCAACATGCGCCTGCTCACCCGTGCGGCCGGCCCCGGTCTTGCCCCTTTCGGTGTCACCAACGTGCTTACCGATCCGCAGCTCGCCATCGTGCCCGCCGGCAGCTCCACCATCGTCGCCGCGAACAATGATTGGGACGCAACGCCCGCACCGGCGGTTGCGGCGGCTTTCGCCCAAGTCGGCGTCTTCCCATTTTCAGCCGGCAGCAAAGACGCCGCCCTCCTTTTCACAACAGGCCCGGGCACCGCAGGCTACACCGCAACCGTATCCGGCACGGGCGGTCAGACCGGAACGGCGCTCGTGGAAGTTTACGACGCGTCAGCGGTTACCGCCGGACCGGATCGGCCGCGACTGCTCAACGTCGCCACCCGCGGCGAGGTTTCTCCGGGCGTGCCGCTCGTCGCGGGTTTCGTGCTTCGCGGCAGCCAGCCGCGACGCGTGCTCATCCGGGCCGCCGGCCCCGGGATCGCCGCGCTCAATGTCGCCCAAGCCATCGACGATCCGAAATTGGACCTCTACCGCGGCGCCGACCTCATCATGCAGAACGACGACTGGTCGCTGGGCCGCAACCCGTTTGCCGTCGCGACCACCGCCGCTCAAGTGGGAGTCTTCGCCTTTGGCGCGAACAGCCTGGATGCAGCCCTGCTCGTCACCCTCGAGCCCGGCGCTTACACGGCGGTCGTCACCGGCGTCGGCGCCACGACCGGCCTCGCCTTGGTGGAAGTTTACGACGCGAACTGAGGCTGATGCGACAATCCGAAGAGCCATAAACCGAGGCACGCCACGCGTCTTTGCGTTTGCCAATCCCCACCCGCCGCGCAGGTTTTTTTAAAAGACATGGCGCTCTCCTTCTTTAGCAAAAACAAAAAGGCCGTTCAAAACCGCTTTCGCGACGATTACGCGACGAAGATGCGGCTAAAATACGACCCCTACTACCACGCCATGGAGTCCCAACACGGGACCAACGTGCGCCTCGACGGCCGGGATATGATCATGCTGTCGAGCAATGACTATCTCGGGCTTTCGTTTCACCCCAAAGTGATCGAAGCCGGCCGCGCCGCCCTGCTCAAATGGGGCACCTCCACTACCGGCGCCCGCATCTCCAACGGTTCACGCGCCTTCCACATCGAACTCGAAGAAAAACTCGCCGACTTCCTCGGCCGCGAGGCCTGCCACGTGCATTCGGCCGGTTACCTTTCCTGCATCTCGAGCGTTGCCGGTTTCGCCCAAAAAGGGGACATCATTTTCGCCGACAAAAACATCCACTCGTGCCTGTGGGAAGGCATCCAGCTCTCCCGGGCCACCGTGGAACGTTTCTCGCACAACAGCCCCGACGATTTCCGCGAAGTCGCCGCCGCCGCGGCCTCGAGCGATGCGCCAAAAATTCTCGTGATCGAAGGTGTTTATTCGATGGAGGGCCACATTGCCCGCCTGCCCGAACTCACGGAAATCGCCGAGGATCACAGCTGCTTCACGGTCCTTGATGATGCCCACGGCTTCGGCGTTCTTGGCCGGCACGGACGAGGCACGGTCGATCACTTCGGCCTCAACGACAAAGTCGACGTCATCTGCGGCAGTCTGTCGAAGTCCCTCGCCAGCACCGGAGGCTTCATCGCTTCGTCGCGCGAAGCCATCGAGTTCCTGCGCACGAGCGGCAAACAGACCGTCTTTAGTGCGGCCATCAGCCCCGCCGCCGCCGCCTGCGCCCAAGCTTCGCTGGAGATCATGCAAAAGGAGCGGGAGCATCACGACCGCCTCTGGGCGAATACCAAAAAATATCGGGCCATTCTCAAAAACCTCGGCCTTGACACCTGGGGCAGCGAAACCCCCGCAACTCCGATCGTGCTCGGGTCGAAGGAACGCGTTTACCCTTTCTGGAAGGCCCTCCTCGAAAAAGGCGTCTTCACCGTCATGTCCATCGCGCCGGCGGTGCCCATCGGCAAAGACCTCATCCGCACCGCCATTTCCGCGATGCACACCGACGAACAGCTCGACAAGATCGCCGACGCGATGGCCTACGCCGTCAAGAAGCTCTGAGCGCTTAAGACAGCGCGGCCCGCACCGTCGCTGCAGCCGCCGCCCAAGTCGGCAGTTTTCGGGTCCTCGCCTCGTTTCGCAGTCGCGCCGCGAGTTCGTCGTCGGTCAGCACGCGGCGCAGCGCCCCGGTCCACGCGACCCGATCATCGGTCGCGACTGCCCAGCAACCGCCGCCATTCGCATTCTCGAGCAACACCGGCAAATCGCTGCAGACACACGGCACGCCCTGCCAAAGCGACTCCAACAAAGGAAGTCCGCAGCCCTCCGCGATCGTCGGAAAAACACTCGCCCGGGCGCTGGCGTATAACTTCGCCACCACGGCATCGCTCGCCGCCGCGTGGTAGCGCAGGCCTGGAAATTTTTTCGCCATCGCCTTCATTCGTTTCTCCAGCGGACGACCGAAATGCGGATTCACCCGACCCACGAAATTCAATTCAAAATCCAGACCTTCGAGCCAAAGCGTCTCCGCCACATCCAGCAAAAGGGCCTGATTTTTTCTCGGCTCCAAAATCCCCACCGAAATCAACGACTTCGACCGCACCGCGTCTACCCGCCCGGTCACCCGCGGCGCACGGTCCGCATCCGCACCGAGCGCGAGCACATCCGGCGTCGGCATCTGCTCAAGTCCCTGCCACCGCCAAAACCCCGAAAGCTCCGCGCAACTCGCGGCCGACACGGCCCACACGCGGTCGAACTGCGCGAGCAGTTTCATATAGCCCGGATGCCGCGCCACACTCTGCGGCCAAGTGATCTGCGGCCACTTGAGCGGGATGGCATCGTGGAAAACCGCGGCGGCACGCCCGGACCGGGCGGCCAAAAACGCGGAGAACCCAGGCCTCTCTTCCTCTGAAAAAAGCTCGGCAGTAAAGAACCAGTCTCGGGCCGACATTTTCCGATCCCAATCCGTCCAACTCACCTCGCGCACCGAGTCTCCCAACTCGTCCGCCAGCCGCGCGCCCACGCGCAACAGGCCGGAGCGATGTCCGGCTCCGCCCGATTTCGTGACGTCGAAAAAAATCATACCGATTTCCCCGCCACCACTTTCTCGAAAGCCACGAGCAAACGCGCCGCATTGCGATGCGCGTCGAAATTTTCTTCCACCCAAAGTCGCGCCTGACTCCGCACCTGCTCGGCGATCGCGTCGTCGTTTGATAGCCGGCGCAAGACCGCCACCCATTGGGCGGTCGCTTCCACCGGCACAACAAAACCACTGACCCCGTCCGTGATTGCTTCAGTCGTCCCGGCGGTGGGCGAGGTCACGACCACCACTCCGCACGACATCGCTTCAGGAATCACATTCGGCAAGCCGTCCCGGTCGCCGCTGGCCGCGATAACGCCCGTGTGCAGCAACACATCGGCCCACTCGAATTGCTCCCACACCTGATGCTGGCCCAAGTGCCCGCAGAACGTCACCTCGGCCGCGATCCCCAAACTGCCGGCCAGTTTTTCCAGCGCCGGCCGGAGCGGTCCATCCCCCACGATCCGCGCGTGAAACGGCATGCCCGCGGCCCGGAGTGCGGCGTAAATCCGCAACTGATGATCCAGCCCTTTCTTCTCCACGAGCCGGGCCACACAGATCAAGTGCAGCGGCTCCCTCGATGCGCGCAATCGTTTCACGGTCGGCATCTGGTCCAAACCTCTTCGGATGCGAACCACTCTCTCCGCCGGGATGCCCAACTTGATCAACGCCGTCCGACCCATTTCCGTCGAGGTGTGGACGAAAGCGGCATGCTCCAGTTTGTCGCGCAGCCACCAGTCGCCGCCGTGCTCAAAAAGATCATACGCGTGGGCGGCGGCGCTGAAACGATGCCCGTCGAGTCGCCACAGCAGCCATGCCGCCGTCGCCGGGGCCCCGCCCCAGGCCGCGTGCACCAACGACGGTGGATTCCGCCGAAAATCACCGGCGAATATGCAGGCAAATCCGGCGCCCAACATGTTCTCCCAAAAATTAATCCACGACGGGGGACGTCGCGTGAAGAGACCATGCACCACTTGACGCAACACCTCGGGCCGTCGCCCGCCCTCATACGGAATCATCCAAAAAAGAGTCAGCAGCCGCCACTTATTGAACCGGGCCACCGGCAGGCCGCGAAACGAATCCAGTCCGCCCCACAAAGAGTAGAGCCGCACCTCCACGCCCTGCGCGCGCATCGCAATGATCTCCCGCTGCAAAAACGTTTCCGTGCGCTTGGGAAAGGTTGTGAACAGGTAGGCGATTACGGGTTTGGATGCGGGCAAGATGGAAAAACGCTAGAGCCCCGGGCGCCCGCCGGCCAAGCGCATTGCGCGCGCGCGCACGCCCCGGTCACTCGACCGCTTTCATCGCGAGGCCGTTGCCGTTGCCCGGGGGAAACGCCCGACGTTTCAACTTCGTCCGGGCTACGCCGTTGGCCAGCTCCACGACTTCCTCGATCAAGAGTGTCGGATCCTCATCGTAACGCAGTTTCACAAAATTCTCCTTCACCTTCGCATAAGCCGTCGGGTCGCCGATCCAAGTGTCGATGATCCGGGCGAAATCACCGGCGCTCTCGATCTTCTCGGAGGCAGCACCGTTGCGGAAGAATTTCCAGGTAAGTTGCTCCTGCGGCATGATGCCCTGGAAGGCGTTGAAGATAATCGGGCACCGGAAATGCAGCGCCTTGGCGCACGTCGTGGTGCCGCCCCGCGTCACAATCACGTCGCTGGCCTGGATGAGCAGATGAACCACTTCCGAATACCCTTCGAGGTAGCAGTTGAATTCCGGATGATTCGCGCGCCAGTGAACCAACTCGTTGTAGGACTCCTTGTTCTTTCCGCAGATCACGATGGCCTGCACCCGGTCGGCGTGCTTCACCAGCGCCGGCAAAAGCTGCAGATGCTGGTTCGCTCCGTTTCCGCCGGTCGCGAGAAAGACCGTAAAGAGATCGGGCCGCAGACCAAAACGTTTCACACGCAAGGCGCCGCGCTCCTCCGGCGCGACCGTCTCGAGCACCGAACGGGGCAGCATCAGGTTGCCCCGCACCCGTGATTTCTCCGGTGCGATCCCGGACTTCACGGCATAATCTCGCGCCGTCGGCGTGCGGGAAAAATACAGGTCGACCGAGGGCTCGATCCAATTTCGCGAATAACCCCAGCCGCCGGAAAACTCCCCGCAATACGTCACGCAGCGCACGCGATCCGCCCCGAGGGTGGCCCGGGCCAGTTGAAAGTAACCCCGGTTCAAACAATCATGAACGCTGAAAATCAGGTGGGGTTGGTATTCGCGCAGCACCTCAATAAAGTAGGCGCGACCAAAGGTCACGTCCCGGCGGTTGATGTAACTCAGCAGCTCCACGAACGCGTAAAATCCATTGTGCAACCACGGCGCCGCTTTTTGGATTTTGTTGTAGAACCCGACTCCCGCGCGGTTCAGCACCGAGGATTTTTCAAGCATCTGCTCGATCCGCACATCCACCTGGTGTCGATAAAGCTGAAAACACCATTCGGCAAAAGCCTCCGCCCGCGCATCGTGACCGCCGCCGGTCGACGAGGTGAGGATGAGAATGCGAACCTTCGACATGGATCAGGGTTAGAGGTCAGCCGATCAAACCCGCGTCGCCGGGTCAATTCGTCCTGATTGCCGGGGTCCCCACGGTCGAATCAACACTGGGGCGCGGGCGTTCAACGAGCTTGTTTAAAAACAATACTGACGTTGGCGCCGCCGAAGCCACTGACGTTGTTGAGGGCGACTTTGGGCTGAGCCTCCAAGGTCGAACGGATGATATTCAAACCCGCACACTCCGGATCGAGTTGGGTGATGTGCGCCGAGCCCGGCATAAATCCGTCCCGCACCGCCAAGGCGCAAAAGCCGCTCTCCATTGCTCCCGCAAGCGAGAGTCCATGTCCCGTCAAAGCCTTGGTGCTGCTGATCGCCGGTCGCATCCCGGACGGATTGAACACCGCCCGCAGCGCCTTCGCCTCCGACGCGTCACCGATCGGCGTGGAGGTCGCGTGAGCGTTCACATAGTCAACGTCCTCGGGGGCCGTGCCCGTCACCCGCAACGCATTCGCCATCGCCGCGCGCAACCCCAAGCCTTCCGGATGGGAAATCGCAACATTATGTCCGTCGGAAGCTTGGGCCCATCCCGCGACTTCGCAATACGGCGTAACCCCGCGGCGGATGACTTCTTCCTCCGTCTCGAGCACCAACACGACACCACCGCCGGTGCCCACAAACCCGTCACGTCCCGTGTCGAAAGGCCGTGAGGCACTCGAAGGATCCGTCGACAAAGACAGGGCTCGCATACCGGCAAACGGCAAAATCGCGTCCATATTCCCGTCCTCCGCGCCCACGACAAACATCCGCTTTTGCCGACCTGTCACCAAATCGTCATAAGCAAATCCGAGAGCATGTGAGGAAGAGGCACACGCCGACGCGAATCCGCAGGAAGAGCCCTTGATCTTGAAATGGGCCACGAGGTTGAACTGCACCGCGCCCGAGATCGAAGCCACAATTCCCAAAGGCGAACACCGCATCACTCCCTGCTTGTGCATCCGCTCCAGCATGTGTCCCATCAAAAAGGGCGATCCCCCTGAAGCGGCATAGAGGCCCGTAGCTTCATTGGAAACCTCCGCATCACCAAGTTTCGCATCGGCGATCGCCTGCTGCATCGCGCACCACGCGTAAACCACATGCGGAGACATTCCGCGCAACACCTCGCGCTTGATCACGGTGCCCGCCGGAAAGGTCCAATCCTCGGCATCGACCGAATCGGTGAAAAAACCCTTAACCGGAGCCGCTACTTTGACCGGAATCTCAGGTTTCTGAAACGGAGCATAAAGCTCAAATCCGTGACGCAACTCACGCAGACTCTTTGTAACTGTAACAGCGTCGTTACCAATACTGGTGATAAAGCCGAGACCGGTAATAAATACTCTGGGCATGCGTGGTGCGAGGTGGGTTGCGAGGAGCGCAGAGACCGACAAAAGGGGTTTGCGTTCGCGCGAACGTTCGAGGTTCGTCAGAATTTTTGAGGTAATTCGTCTGCGGTCAACGCGAGAGATAAGGTGGCCCCAAAGGCTTTTGGCACTATCAACGGCTCTCGTGATAGAACCTTCCCGCCTACCCACAAAAATGGCGGCTCTTCAGCCGCCATTTCAAAAATCCAGGCGAATCAAATCAGGCGTTAACAGCCACCCGCAACGGCGGGGTCGCCGGAACCGCGTCCGGTTTCGGCGTCGTGTGGCCGTTGATTTCCGTCACTGGAGGCGGCATTACCGCCTCGGCATAACCAAAGGTAAGCGTGATTTCTTCAGCGATTGCCGCCTTCTCCTGACCCACCCGAATCGCACCTTCAAACGTCGCCAAAGGCATCTTCATCCGCTTGGGCTTGATCGAAAGCGTGAGAATATCGCCGGGACGGCAAACCCGATGCGCCCGGACGCCTTCACAACCGGTGAAATAAATCAGGGACGAGCTGATCACCTTGCCGGGTTCCGGTGCCGCGCCTTCCAACAGATAGAGCACCGCCAACTGACCCAACGCCTCTAGCATGATCGACGCCGGCATCACGGGGTTGTTCTTGAAATGTCCCTGGAGAAAGAACTCTTGGCCGGTGATTTTGTATTTACCGTTTGCCCCGCTTGAACTTACCGATGCCTCGTTCAAGAACAGGAACGGAGGCTGGATCGGCATCACCGCAGCAATTTGTTCGATCGGGAGAAACTTAGTTGGTTTCGGCAAAGCCAATCCCCGGATTTTGCAATCAATGAAGGTCTTCACGTCACCCACCGTGCGCAGATTCCTTAGTTCGTCATTATTGATCGAAAGTTGGAGCACATCTTCGACCAAAATCACGATTTCCATCATCGTGAGGGAATCAATCCCCAGGTCTTCAATCAGGCGGAGGTCATCATCCGCGTCCTTTAACTTAATCCGCAAATCAGGCTCAACAAAGCGCTCAACAATCCCGATCACGACGGCCGGAACATGCTCGGGGTTTCCCGTCTTTCGAAACTGCACCGCAGACTCAAAGGCGGATGGCGAGCAACGTTTAAGTGCCTCACGTAGAGCCGATTCGTCTTCGGGAGCGAAGGGCTTCGATGGCGCCAAAAATGGTTTGCTACTCCCGGGGATCAGTTGAACTGCGTCTGGCATTGTCCCCCGGTTTTAGATTCGGAGGCTTGAAAGTAAACTCCAATTTCTAAGTCGGTCCGCGGGAGATTCCCGTCAAACATCGTCCCTCCCGGACTTCTCGTCTGAGTTCATCGGCGCACTTGCCAGCACAAGGCCAACTCTCATTAGGTTCACCCGCCCGGATCTCTTCGGGCCGTCTTTTTGCAATTTCTGCGCATGAGCGTTCCTGCCTCCGTTCCCTCCATTTTTCTCATTACCCATGAATTTTACCCCGTGCGCGGAGGTATCGCGACGTTCACCGAAGAAATTGCCCGAGCCTCGGCGAGCTTAGGCTACGAAACCGAGGTTTGGGCCCAATCCGCCGAACCCGACAAAGAAAAAGTCTGGCCGTTCCGACTGCGGCGTCTGCCCCTCAAGGGCACGCACGATCTGTGGTGCCAGGTTCAACTCGCCCGCGAATTCATCCGCGCCCGTCGGCGGTTGCGTTACGCCACCGTCTACCTCCCCGAGCCGGGCCCAATGTTGACCATGATGCTGCTTCAATTCTTCCGGGCATTCCGCCCGAAACAATTGGTGCTCACCTTCCATGGCTCCGAAATCTTGAAATTTGCCGGCAGCCCCATTCGCCGCGCCCTCGCGGGTAGGTTAATCCGTCACGCCACCCGCGTCAGCACTCTGACCAACTACACGCAGGAGCTCCTCCTCACGCATTTTCCGGAAGCCGCCGACAAGATCGTGCTGACGCCAGGCGCCCTCCGCTCCGATTTTGCCGTCATTCCCCTCAAGTCCGACGCCCCTCGCGCCAAAATCGTCGTGCTCACGGTCGGCCGCATCCATCCCCGCAAGGGCCAACTCCTCACGCTTCAAGCGCTGCAGCTGCTCCCCGCCTCCGACCGGGCTCGCCTCGAATACTGGATTGTGGGCGGCCAAAGCAAAGGCCGCTACGAGCAGGCGATTCGCCAAGCCGCCACCGCCACCCCCGATCTCACGGTTTGTTTTCTCGGGAATACTCCCGACGACGAACTCACCACCCTTTACGACCGCGCCGATATCTTTGCGATGACGAGCATCAATCACGCCCGCAGCGTCGAGGGCTTTGGCCTCGTCTATCTCGAGGCCGCCGCTCACGGGCTGCCCGTGGTCGCGCACAACGTCGGCGGTGTGGCCGAAGCGGTGCAAGATGGCGTGACCGGACTGCTCGTGCCGCCCCATCGACCCGCGCAACTCGCCGCCGCCTTCGAGAAATTGATCCACGATCCGGCCCTGCGCCAACGTCTCGGCACCGCCGGTCGCGAGTGGGCCGGTCGCAATTGTTGGACCGAGTCCGCCGAAGCCCTTTTCGGCGCCAACCCCGCGGTCGACGAACCGGCCGAATCAACCGCCTCTTTTCCCGCCGAACTCCCATGATTGTCTCCCGCTCCCAAGTCACTGTTCGCTACGCCGAGACCGACATGATGGGCATTGTTTACCACGCAAACTATCTCCCGTGGTTTGAGATCGGCCGCACCACCCTGCTGAAGGAACTCGGCCTCCCCTATCGTCAGCTCGAGGCCGAGGGCTACCGCCTGCCCGTGCTGGAAATTTCCGCCAAGTATTCCCGCCCCGCCCTTTACGACGACGTTCTCACCATCGTCACCTACATGCGCGAAAAACCCCTGCTTCGGATTCATTTGGATTATGAAGTTTTCCGGGGCGAAGAACTTCTCGCCACCGGTCAGTCCGCCCATGCGTTCATCGATCTTCAGGGCCGGCCCGTGCGCCCGCCCGTCAACGTCGTCGCCGTGATGACCGCCGCGTTTAAGGCCTAGCGTCCCCGTATTCCGCGACCACCGTCGCATCCGTTTCCGCCGCGCGCGCCGTCTGCAGCAGCGCGCTGGCCCGCGACTCGCCGGCCAGCCTCCGCACCGCCCACACCGCGTGCGCCCGCACCAAAGCCGACTCATGCCCCGCGAGCATCACCAAGGGTTCCAAGAGGCTTACGTCGCCCGAATTTCCCGCGACGATACACGCATTGCGCAACAGCCCCGCGAGTTTCACCCGCTTGATCGGGGTCTTCCGAAAAACTTCCGCAAACCGCGCCGGCGTCAGCGCCAAAATCTCCCGCACGCTCAATCCCGCCAACTCCCGCCTCGCCACCAGCAACACCTCCCGCCCCGCCACCGCGAACCGGTTCCAGGGACACACCTCCAGGCACACATCGCATCCATAGATCCGGTTGCCGATTCCCGCCCGCAGCTCCCGCGGAATGATCCCTTTGTTCTCGATCGTCTGATAAGAGATACACCGTCGCGCATCCACCACCCCCGGCGCCGCAAACGCCTTCGTCGGGCACGCGTCCAAACACCGCGTGCACTTCCCGCAGAGCAGCCCCACGTCCGCGAAATCACTCGCCTGTTTCCGCACCGGCGCGTCGGGCAAAAATTCCTGCCGGGTCAAAATCGTCGCCAAAAACAACCAGTTCCCATGCCGCCGCGAGATCAGCATCGCGTTCTTCCCGATGAACCCGAGCCCCGCCTTCGCCGCCCAGCCCCGTTCGAGCACCGGGCCGGTATCCACATATGCCCGCATGTCTTCCCGCGTCGCGCCATACATCTCCCCGATCACTTTCCCGGCCGCGATCAGACCCACTTTCATCGTGTCGTGATAATCCTCGTGCAACGCATACCGCGCCCACGTCGCCCGCCCCGGTTCGGTCTCATCTGCCCCTCGCCCTTCGCCCTTCGCTGCTCGCCCGGCATCCGCATAGCTGACGCCCAACATTATCACCGAGCGCGCCTCGGCCAGGACCAGCTCCGGCTTCAAACGTTTCTCCGCCGTCCGCTTCATCCACTGCATGTCCGCATGGTGCCCCGCTTCAAACCATGCCTTTAACCGGTCCCCTCCCAACTCCGCCAACGTCGCGAACCGCACCTCATCGAATCCGAGCGCGACCAACCGCCGCCGCAACGTTTCCTGCCGCCCCCGCGCTTCCGTCTCACCTCTCTGACCTTCGCTCACACTCACGCTTGCGGCACCCGTCTGTTTTCCCGCCGCGCGAAATCTTCCGCGTCTTGCCGCCACACCCGCAGCACGTGCATGACGATGTCCCCGAGCGGCCGCCCGTCCGTCAAAATCACGCTGCCTGCCGCTCGGTAAATCGGCTCCCGCTCGGCGAACAAAGTTCTGACCCGCACTTCCGGATCTTCCACATTGAGCAACGGCCGGTTCTTCTGCCGCGCCGTCCGCGCGAGAATCGTCTCCACCGAGGCGTGCAAACATACCACGACACCGCGCGCCTTGAGCGCCGCCAACATCCCCGGCTGCACCACCAGCCCGCCGCCGCACGCGATCACCGTTCTCGTCGTCGGATGCCCGCCTTCGACAAACTCCCGCTCCATCAGCCGAAACGCCGGCTCCCCATGCTCCGCAAAAATCGCCGGAATTCCTTTGCCCTGCTTTCGTTCGATCTCGTGGTCGCTGTCCACGCATGTGAAGCCCACCCGCTGCGCCACGGCCCGCCCCACGGTCGTTTTTCCCGTGCCCATGAATCCCACCAGATAGAGATTAACTTCCTCCGCTTTCATCGCGTTGCCCGCGCAAGCAATCGCCGGCGTCGCCCGCTGCCAACGTCGAAAATGGGCGCGTGGGCACCGGCCACGCCTCGACTCCCGCAGAACTGCCGGCGGCGACGACTTCCGCCCACCGTGCCCCACCCCGCCGCAGCTCCGTCCCCATCACCGTTGTTTACGGCTTCGCGGCTGCGGCCCGTCGGCCTAACCGCGCCTGCAATTTCTCCTGGCTCGGATTCCGCGAGCGCCGAGCCGCTCCTCCGCTCGCCACCGCCCGTGACAACGCCGCGCGCCGCGCCCGCGAGTTCATCCACTCGTCCCAAGTCCAAACAATCGCCATCTCAGTGTTTTTTTTTGCTTTCACGGATGACTTCCTTCTTCAGCCCGCGCACCGCCGCCGCAATCCCATATTCCTTCCCCGCCGCGATCCGCTCGACCTTCGACCAATCTGACGGCACCGCCCCCGAGAGGCAAACCGCCGCCAATTGTTTGGCCGCCGTCCAAGCTTCCTCGTCCCTCGGCTTTCTTACCGTCGCCATAAAAGTCCGCTCCACCAACAGCTCTTCCACCGGCATTAGCGTCACCGTCCCATACGGTCCTTGCAACGTCTGCGGCCGTGCCACTCCCACCGTCTCCACTTCGCCCAGCAGATCGATTGTAACCTCGCCCAAAACATCCAACAGCCATTGCCGCCGCGCGCCCACCGACTTCGCCCCCAACGCCGCCATGACCTCGGCCTCCACTTTCGCCGGCATCGGCCGCGTCCCCTGTGCCCGGCACAGATCCAGATCACGCGTCAGATAGTCTCCCTCCGTGTAAAATTCGATCGCGCTGCCTCCCACCACGACCATCTCCCACCCCGCCGCCCGAAACAACGCCGACAAGAGGCTCGCCGCCCGCAGGTTCTTCTCCGCCTGCGTTGGCGCGGCGCGGATTTCTTTCAAGGCGGCGGCGATTGTCATGCTCGGCAAGTTTCACTCCACGGTGCGGCCATCGCAGCCCAACGCCACGGAAAAAATCGTCGCCCTACCTCGCGCCGCTTCCAAAACTTTCCCCATGCCCGCCCGCCCCGACTCCCTCTTTGCCAGCGACAACACCGCCGGCCTCTGCCCCGAGGCGCTCGCCGCCATCACCGCCGCCAACTCCGGCTCCGTCCCGTCTTACGGCTCCGATCCCACGACCGCCCGCGCCCAAGATCTCTTCCGTCAGATTTTCGAGACCGACTGCGAAACGTTCTTCGTCTTCAACGGCACCGCCGCCAACGCCCTCGCCCTCTCCGCCCTCTGCCAACGTCACCAAAGCGTCCTCTGTCACGAGGTCGCCCACATCGACACCGACGAATGCGGCGCGCCCGAGTTCTTCACCGGCGGCAGTAAACTCCTCCCCCTCCCCGGCCCCGCCGCCAAGCTCACGCCCGCCACCGTCGCCTCCGCCCTCACCCGCGGCCACGGCGTTCACTTCCCCAAACCTGGCGCTCTCTCCCTCACCCAGTCCACCGAGCGCGGCACCCTCTACACGCCCGCCGAAATCCGCGCCCTCGCCGACCTCGTCCACGCCCACGGCCTCTCCGTCCACATGGACGGCGCCCGCTTCGCCAACGCCTGCGCCGCCTTTTCCGAAAAGGTGGCGCCGCGACCTCCGGGCGCGGCTTCGCTCCCCACCGCCACCCCCGCCGACCTCACCTGGCGCGCCGGCGTCGATGTCCTTTGTTTCGGCGGCACCAAAAACGGTCTACTCTCCGCCGAGGCCATCGTCTTCTTTAACCCCGCCCTCGCGCGCGACTTCGCCTACCGCGTCAAACAAACCGGCCAACTCGCCTCCAAACAACGCTTCGCCAGCGCCCAGTGGTGCGCCATGCTCGAATCCGGTGCTTGGCTCCGCCACGCCGCCCACGCCAACCGGCAGACCCAAAAACTCGCCGCCGCCCTCCGCCTCCTTCCCGGCGTCACGCTGCTCCACGAGCCTCAGGTCAACGCCGTCTTCGCCCAGCTCCCGCCCGCCGCCGCCGCCCTCCACGCCCACAGCTGGGATTTTTATCCCTTCATCGGCGAGCATGGTTACCGTCTCATGTGTTCCTGGGCCACCACCGACGCCGACCTGACCCGTTTTCTCGCCGATCTAAATTCCGCCATAAACGGCACTCTTTGAGCTAGTGCCGAAGTGGCACGGGAATCTTGCCCGTGGGTTCGAGTCCGGAACTCGACGACCATCGATACGATTCCCTAACTTCCACCTCCCGTCACCTCGCCCATCGCCTCTCTCCTTCATCCCGATCCATGTTCATCCGCGCCACGCACCTCACCCGCTACACTTATTCGCAGCCGGTGTCGTTTGCGCCCCACGCGCTTTACCTCCGCCCCCGCGAGACCGCCCGCCAACGTCTCCACAACTTCACCCTCACCCTCACGCCCGCCGCCAAGCTCATCTCCACCGGCGACGCCTCCGAAAACGCCCTCGACTGGGCCTACTACCCGCCCACCACCGTCGCCACCACCTACGACATCCACACCGCCTTCCTCGTCGAAACCCTCGACACCAACCCGTTCGACTTCTTCCTCGCCCCCACCGCCACCGCGTTCCCGTTCGACTACTCGCCCAACGAGCGGTTCGCCCTCGCCCCCGCCC
>CALSBN010000016.1:0-39641 GCA_943373185.1 Opitutus sp. GAS368
CGCCGCGTTGCTGATCTCCGACAACACCGTGGACGTCGAACCTTTGGTCAGAATCAACAACACCGAGCGTTCCTTCAACGGCGTGCCGTCGTTAGCCCGCAGGCTGACAACGATGCCGGACGCATTCGCGACCAAGGCGTCGGACTCAAAAGTCAGCCGGGTGGGAATCTTCGTGATCGTGAACGAACGTGTGACGGAGGAATTCCGGAGCCCCGCATCACCCGCAAAATTGGCTTCAAGGGTGTAGTCGCCCGGTCTGGTTCCGAGGACCAAGGTGGTTGACGCCAAGCCGCCCGCATCGGTCATTGCTGACTTGGTCAGCGATCCCAGCCGGAATTGAATCCGCTTTCCCGACAGCGGCAGACCGGCCCCGTCCGTCAACTTGGCCTGCAGCGTCTGCGACGCGCGATAGAACCCGCTGGCCGGAATCGTGCCGAGGAAGGTCAGGGTCGTCGGCGCACCCACCGCTGCGACGCCGTCGAGCGTCGAGGCCCCGGGCAAGAAGAGGCGGCCGAAGTTGGTGTTCTGCGCCACCCCGCCGACACCATTGACCGCCTGGACCATGAAGCGGATCGAACTCGCATCGGTCCCGGCCGGAAGTGCCAGCAGTCCTGTCCATTGACCGATGCCGGAAGCCGCACTTGGCCGGGCCAAGGTAAGTGATCGCCAGCTTCCGTGGAACGGCGAACCCGCCAATCCAGTATAGGTCACCCACACTTCCTGAACACCGGCCCCGGCGGCGGCGGCCACATCGACCGAAAACGCGACCCCGCCCGCGCTCACCTCGCTGGCCACGACGTTGATCGCGGGAGGATTGGCGAGGGCGGACGTCGAAGACTCCGGGCTGTAGAAAACGGAGAACTGCATCTGGTCAAACGCCCGCAGGTTGCCGGTCGGCGAGTTTGGTCCGTCGGACATGAACTGCGTCGGGAACACATTAAGTGTGGAGTTGCCGTTGGCGGCGGCGAACTCGCCGACCTGATTCAAGCTCCAAGGGCGAATCGGGAAAAACACCTCGCTCAAGAACGCGCCGTGAACCCCGCGCGTCTCAGTCGCCGGAGCTCCCGTGAACGGCCGGAAACCGGCGAGGTCACGATAAAGACCGCCACGGAATCCGATCCCGCGCACAAGGCCTTCCGATCGGCTGACATTGAATTTCTCCAATGCCCGGACCGGCTCACCCACGATGCTCACGAATCCATCGGAGCCGCGGAAGAATGAGGCCGATACCGTCGACGTCGACCCGACCACATCCAGAGTTCGGTCCTCTCGGGTGAGGACGGGATTGAACGAAAGTTCACCCCGCTTGAGATTTAGAACCACTCCTGGCCCGTCGGCCACGGGCAGCACGGCGGCCAAATCGCCCCCCGGAACCGGCGAACCGACTCGGCCGGGCAGGTTGAACTTTACCATCGGCAATCCGTAAAGCGTCAGTTGCAGCAGCGTCTTCTCGTGGATTCCACGCATGATCGGCGTATCCGCGAGATATCGCCGCTTGGCGTCCACCATCGCCTGACCGATCGAAACCGGGCCGGTTCCCGCGCGCAGGGAGCGGGCAACTTCGAGCAAGAGGCGTTCCGTGTATTCGATGAAATCGGTATCACCATATTGGTAACCGGTGCCCCCGATGAGGATCGCCTTCTTCCGCGCAAAGGCCTGCGCCCAGTCGGGCTGGTCCGTCAGCCCGGTGATCGCGTCTTGATCGACCGTGCTGTAACCGGAATGACAACCGGGACTCATCACGAGAGCGAATGCCAGATTCAGGGCGGAATCGGCCACCTCTTTCGCCCGAAAACGGGTCGAGAAGTCCGCCGCAAGCGCACGGCCGGTGCTGAAATGGCCGGCCAAATAGGAGATGTCATGACGCGAACCCAAGAACGATGCCCGCCATTGATCGGCGGTCCAACCGAGTGCGGGCGCCAGCTCGAACGGTGAAATCAACGAATTGACGGTGGCGCCGGCCCCCAATCCGCCGGCCAGTTCCGTCTTCATCGCCTCCGCTGAATCAGCCAAAAAGTCGTAGCCGGCCACAAAGGCGGACCGCGGCGTGGGCACGGTCCCGGTTGAAGCCGTGGTGTTGAACAACGGCAAATAAGTGTCGACGTAGGCCTGCACCTCCGCCGCCGTCTCGACCAAGCGACCGACCGGGATCTCCGGCAAATCGTAGGGCCCGGTGCCCAGGAACACTTGTCGCGCCGACCCGTAGCGATCCTGTGAGAGCACCTGGGCGTAGCGCAGGCTGGATTGCGACTGCGTTCCGTCCCTGACCGGAGGGAAGTAGTTGGCCTCGCTTGCCAGCAGAGCCTGGTCGTCAGACCTCAAGAACGGGATGACCTCATCGGTTCCGACCAGCGTGATGTCCGCAATCGTCGGTGCGGCCCTGCGGTAGATTTGGATCAGGTTGCGAATGGCCTCGAAAACAAGGTTCTTCGCCGACGGACAATCGGGATTCGCGTCCGCCTGCGCATTCAACCGCGCGATCTGTTGGTCGCCCGAAACATCGAGCACCACGCCCGTCGCGGCCGTCGCCAAGCGGCCGAGCGATACGCCGAGAGCCAAACGCTCAGCCTGCGTTCCGGCAATCCGGGTCGAATCCCACACGATCAGGCTGGTGGGCGAACCCGTAATCGATGGGGCGCCCGAGGCCGGCACCGTGTTCAGATCGGTCACGCCGAGACAAAGGTCGTTTTGGACCGCCAAAGTGAGCGTGAAGGGCGCGTCGAGTGAAAACACGCCGTTCTGTCCGCGGACCCGAATGTAGAAGATCCCGCTCTTGGTGTAGGTATTGAGCCGGACGTCTTCAGTCGCGGTGGCCGCCCGGGCGGAAAAGGCGACCACGCTGCGTTGCTGCGCCGAGGCATACGCCTCCGGCGAATAAGCCTCCGGCGAGTAAGCCTCGGGCGAATACGCTTCCGGCGAATACGCTTCGGGCGAATACGCTTCGGGCGAGTAAGCCTCGGGAGAATAGGCTTCCGGTGAGTAGGCTTCCGGCGAATAGGCTTCCGGCGAATACGCTTCGGGCGAATAAGCCTCGGGGGAGTAGGCTTCCGGTGAATAGGCTTCGGGCGAATAGGCCTCGGGCGAATAGGCTTCCGGAGCGAACTCCGCGCCGAGCAACGCCAGCCGCTGATCGGTCGTCGACGATCCGGGACCAGTCAGGCCCAGCAATTCATCGTAGGCTTTCCTGATGTCGCTGTAGACGACGACATCGAAATTCGCCGGCAGATCGCTGAGCGCGATCTGAATCTTGCTGCCGGGTTTCGCCTCAAACTTGAACCAGCGGGACTCGCCCGCCCGCGCCAATATCTGCCGGATGCTGCCGGTCTGCTTTTCACCGGTCGCTCCCACCAGTTTCGGGGCAAAATCCGTCGCAAACGGCCAGGTCACATTGTTGGTCGTTATGCCGTAAGGATCGGCTACGGTGACCGTGAACGCACGCGTGGCAGTGTTGTTCGCCGCGTCCTTCGCGGTGACCGTCACGGTGGTGGTCCCCACAGGGAAAGTGCTGCCCGAGGCCGGGACCGCCGTGACCGTCGGCAGGCTGACCGCATCGGTGGCGGTCGGGTCAAACGTGACAACGGCACCGCCGGCGACCGAAGCCGAGACGTTCAGGTTCGGCAACGTCGCGATCAAAGGTGCCGTGGTGTCGCGCACCGTGACCGTGAAGGTAGCGGCCGCCGCGTTGCCCGCACCGTCGCTGGCCGTCACGGTCACGGTCGTCGTGCCGAGCGGAAACACCGAGCCGGTCCCTTGGCTGTAAACCAGCGAAGCGACGCCCACGGCATCAGCGGCGATCGCCGCCGGATAACTCACGGTCGCGCCCGCCGCGCCGGTCGCTTCGGCGACCACGTTCGCCGGAGGCGTTACCGTCGGTGGCGTCGTGTCCCGCACCGTGACGGTGAAATTACCGGTCGCGGTATTGTTCGCGCCGTCCTTGGCGGTGACGGTCACGGAGGTCGTGCCGAGCGGGAACAGGCTTCCCGACGCCGGCGACGCGGTCACGGTCGGAGCGCTCACGGTGTCGGTGGCCGCCGGCGAAAACGTCACCGCCGCGCCGCCCGGTCCCGTCGCCTCGACCGTGAGATTCGGTTGAGGGATGATCACCGGTTGGGTGGTGTCCCGGACGATAACGGTAAACCAGCCGCTGCGGGTGTTGCCGGCCGCATCCTTCGCGGTCGCCGTGACGACGGTCGTGCCGACCGCAAAGGTGCTGCCGGAGGCCGCGCTAAAAGTAACAGGGACCGAGCCGTCCACCGCATCCAAGGCACTGGCGCTAAAGAATGCGACAGCACCCGCCGGACCGGTCGCCTCAAGCATCTGGTCGGAAGGAAGGGACAGCACCGGAGGCGTCGCATCCCGCACAATCACCGTCGTTGAACGCGTGAGGCTTAACGAACCGGAAGTCACATTCAGGGTCACCGGAGTCGTCCCAAAAGCGAAGGAACCGCTGAAGGTAAGCTCCTGCGGTTGGGGAGCCGCGGGGATCGAAATTTGATGAGAGGCCGCAGGCACACTCAGGACCGTCCAGTTCGCAGTGACCAATCCGCCTCCCGGCAGCGTCAGGTTCGCCCTGACGGTTGCGGGCGTCGTCGGCCCCGTGCCTTCGATCACCAAGGATTCGCCAAACAAAAGCGAGGCCGAGAACTCATAGGCCCCGACATCCACCCGTCCGCCCGGTGGCAATGGCCAAACCCGGGGAGTTCCGCATTGGTCGGTAAGCGAGAGAACGCCCGCGAAATTCGGGTTGCCGCGATCGCGTGCCGGACTGGTGAGACCGATCAGATGTGTCCGGGTCCTACCGCCGTTGAAAGCGAGCGGACCAACCTGCGGATCGACACCGACCTGATCTTGCGGCCCATACGGAGAAAGCGTGGTGCCCGGTTTGACAAAAAGATTGTAGTTGGCGGAGTTGATCTTGCCGCTCCTTTCCGAACTGAAGTCACTCGGGATCAAAGCGCCGCCGTTGTTCTGAACCGCATTCCGGGCGAAAAGCGATCCGCCGACGTTCGCAACCGCCCCCGAACCATCCACGAAAAGTCCCCCGGTCTTGCCGCCCGAAACATTGTCCACCACGGTCGCCGAGGTGATCGTGGCCGTCCTGATCGTTCGGCCTTCGGCCACAAACGCGATACCTCCGCCGGTGCCCCCGGTGTTACCGGAGATCGTCGAACTCTCGACCCACAGATCCGATCCGCCGGAGTAAATGCCACCGCCGAGAGCCAACGCCCTGTTACCCTCGATCAGGCTGTTCACGACCTGCAGTTTTCCAAAGCTCGCCACCCCACCACCGTGCCCGTTGGTGGCCACGTTCATCGCCACCAGGCAACGGTCGAGCGTGAGCGTCCCCTGACTCAGAATTGCCCCGCCGAAACTCGAACCGGTTGTCTGGTTACCCGTGAAGTCACAAGCTTGGAAGGTCGCATCGGTTCCCGATTCGACAAGCACGGCTCCGCCACCCGCGTCCCTGCCACCTTGAAACGCCAGTCCGGCCAGCACAACGACGACAACGTTGCGGGAGTTCGTGGCCGGCGAGATTCGCAGGAGCCGGAACGATCCGCCGGATCCCGGCTTCGGCGCCAGCAGCAGCCTCGGCGTGCGGGTCTCCGCCGCGTCGCCCGGGCCCACAATCGTGAGTTTCTTGGACAGAACCAACGTGCGGGTGAGTTCGAGCCTCACCGGCGCCGGCCCCGTGAAAAGGTGCTGGGCAAACTCGATCGTATCACCGGAGGCCGCCGCCGTGACCGCATCGCGCAGCGTTGTTTCGCCGGCGACCGGGACCGCCGGATCGGCCAATGAATTGACGACCCGCGTCACGTTCGCGTCGACCTCGGGGACCGCCGCCGCGAGCCCAACGCCCAGCGCGAAACATAACTGGATGCTTCGAAAACCGGAGCCAATGAGCCCATCCGTCCGTCCCGGAATCGTTCGAGGCAAACAACTTTTGCGCCCCGAAAGACGAAGCAACCAAAGAATCGGGAAACGCAGTGAGGCCGGACGATAGGAGAAGAACATGGGAAGGAATCGGGGAAAGGAAACGAGTCGCGCAAAACGAAAATAATTGGCACTTTAGTCACAAACAGAAATGTGACGGAAAGGTTAAATGTAACATTCACTCCGGCCTGACCTCGGACCCTGGCCGAGCCCGGGCCCCGTGCCCGCCCTTGACTACGCCGGGGTAAGCCCAACCCACCGCAACTCGATCCCGGGCGGCCCGGCGGCCGAATCCCCAAACCTGAGCCGAAGGGATCGAATTACCCGGGCAATTCGCGCCCACCGCGCCTGACTTCTCACTCCGGCGACCGGACAACGGTTGACAGCCCCGGTCCGGTTCCTATCGGTCCGCCTTTGCTAGTTCCTGCATGGCCGAAGACCCAATCATCGAGCGGTTGCTCGCCTACCTTCCCCCCGACCGCGCGGCTACCGTGCTTGGAGCCGGGCCACTGCCCGAGTCCGATTCGGGGGCGGTGCTCTTCTCCGACATCTCCGGTTTTACCCCGCTGACCGAGGCAGTGGTCGCCCGCTACGGACCTCGGCAAGGCGGCGAAGAATTCACGAACCGCCTCAACGCGGTCTACGACGCGCTGATCACCGAGGTCGATCGCTTCGCCGGAAACATCGTGGGTTTCGCGGGCGACGCGATGGTAGTCTGGCTGCCCGGCGACAACGGCGTCCGTGCCGTGACGATGGCGATCGCCATGCAAAAGGCCATGGCGCAATTCGCCAACGTCGCGCTCCCCGGGGGCGTCACGGTCTCGCTCGGCATGAAAGTGGCGGTTGCCACCGGCCGGGTCCGCCGGTTCCCGGTCGGCGACCCCGGAATCCAGAGCATCGACGCCATCGCCGGCGACGTCATGGAGCGGGTCTCGGCCTGCGAGGGTGCGGCCGCTCGCGGCGAGATCGCGGTGGACGCCGTCACCGCCCGCCGGCTGGAAGACCGGCTGACCGTGCGCGAGTGGCGGGCATTCCTGCCCGGTCGGCCGCCGGAGGACGTCGCGATCGTCGACGCGCTGCGCAACGAGGCCCCGGCTTGCCCGCGCCCTCCGCTCGCGCTTCCTCCCGACGCCGCCGACCGCCTGCGGCCCTGGCTGTTGCCCGAGGTCGGGCGGCGGATCGCGTCGGGCCAGGACGTGTTCCTCACGGAGTTGCGGCCCGCCACGGCTTTGTTCGCCCGCTTCAACGGCATCGACTTTGAACGGGATCCCGGGGCCCCCGCGAAGCTCGACGTCTACGTGCGCTGGTTGCAGCGCATCGTCACCCGGCTCGAAGGCGTGCTCGTGCAACTCACGATCGGCGAGAAAGGCAGCTATTTTTACGCGGCCTGGGGCGCGCCGATCGCGCACGACGACGACACGATGCGAGCCTGCACCGCCGCGTTGGAGATCGTCCGGCCCCCGCCGGAAATCGCGACGTTCATCGCCACCACCCAGATCGGTATAACCTGCGGCACGATGCGCACCGGTGCCTACGGCAACCGCCGGCGGCGAACTTACGGGGTGCTCGGCGACGACACCAATCTCGCCGCCCGCCTGATGGCCAAGGCGGGGCCCGGCGAGATCATCATCAGCTCGCACGCAGCCCGCCGGCAGATCGAGGCGTTCGAAGTGCTCGCGCTTCCGAGCGTCACGGTGAAGGGCAAGAAGGAACCCGTGCCCGTGTTTCGACTGGTCGGCCGCAAGCAAACGGGAATCTTGGCCTCGAAAAACGTTACGCCGATGATCGGCCGCCAGCGCGAACTCTCTCTGGCCGTCGAGCGACTCCGGCTCGCCCGCAACCGGAGCCGCGGCCAGGTCGTCGCCCTTTCGGCAGAGGCCGGCATAGGCAAGACCCGCCTTTTGACCGAAGTGGTCCACGAAGCGCGGACGCGGGGATTCACGCCTTTTGCCGGCGACTGCCCGGCCCTGGGGCGCGAGGCCAGCTACACCGTCTGGATTTCCATCTGGCGTTCCTTCTTCAAGCTCGGTCCCGAGACCGACGCCAAGGCCACGCTGACGATCGTCGAAGGATTTCTCGTCGAGATTGATCCCGGCCTGCGCGCGCGCGCGCCGCTGCTCGGCCCGGTGCTCAACATCGCGCTGCCCGACAGCGAACTCACCCGGACGCTCGATCCGAAGGTGCGGCGTTCCTCCATGGAGGGGCTTCTTGTCGAGTGCATCCGCCACCGGGCCCGGTCCGGTCCGCTGCTGTTTGTGTTGGAGGAGTGCCACTGGATCGACGAGGCGTCACGAAACCTGCTCAGCGTGGTCGTTCAGGCCATCGCGCGGTTTCCGGTCGCCGTCGTGCTGGCCCATCGGCCGGTCAAGGCCGGTGAAATCTTCGGCGCCAACGACGCGGCCCTCGAATACCTGACCACGATCGAGCTGGGTGACCTGCCCTCGAAAGATGCCCGCCAACTGATCGAACTCAAACTCGCCGATGCTTTCGGCGGCGCGGTGGCTCCCGCCGGGCTGGTCGACCTGATCGCCGCGCGCGCCGAGGGCAGCCCGTTCTTCATCGAGGAAGCGGCGAATCTGCTCAAGGAGCGCGGAGCCGACGTGCGCGCGGCGCAGGATCTCAACTCATTGGAACTGCCGGAAAGCATGCACAGCCTCGTGCTTGGTCGCATTGACCAGTTGACCGAGGATGCACAGACCACGCTCAAGGTCGCCAGCGTCATCGGTCGGGCGTTCCGGACCGCCGTTCTGTTCGGCGTCCATCCCCTCCAGCACGTGCGCACCAATCTGCCGGCCCAACTGGACGAAATGCAGCGGCGGAACATGGCTCTGCTGGAACCGGTCGGGGCCGAGGAAGCCTACCTTTTCAAGCACATCGTCATCCAGGAGGTCGCCTATGAGAGCCTGCCCTTCGCCTTCCGGGCGACGATCCACGAGGCAATCGGCCGGTATCTCGAACGGCTCGCCGGTCAAGACGTTCAGCCTTGGGTAGACTTGCTCGCTTTCCATTTTGGCCGGAGCAACTGCATCGACAAAAAGCGCGATTATCTGGCCGCCGCCGGCGACGCGGCCCGCGCCGCCTATGCCCTCGAGTCCGCGATCGGCCATTATGATCGCGCCATGGAGTTTCTGACCGACGGTCCGCGCGTGAGCGTCCTCGCCCGGTTCGGCGAAGTGCTCGAACTCGCCGGGCGATGGACCGACGCCTTCGCGCGCTATCGCGAGGCGCGTGAATTGGCGGAGCCTGCGGGACTGCCGGCGCAACGCGCGGCGATGGCCGGGGCCATCGGCGACCTTCATCGCAAACGGGGCGAATTCACTGAGGCGGCGCCATGGATCAAGCGCGCCCGGCTGGAGCATGCCGCGATCGGAAACGAACCCGGCGTCGCGCTCATGCTGCATCTCGAAGGCACGCTCTGCGCGCAAACCGGAAATTTCGCCCGCGCCGCTGACCTATATCAACGCGCCCTCGCGATCCGCGAGCGCCTTGCCGACGAGGCCGGCGCCGCGCGGTCGCTTAGCAACCTCGGGATCGTCGCCCGCTCGCTGGGCGACATCGAAACGGCCCTCTCCTTTTATGCGCGCAGCCTGGAGATCCGGCGCCGCCTCAACGACCGCCGGGAGATCGCCAATTCACTCAACAACCTCGGCTTTATCCGCCGTTTTCGAAAGGAATACGAACTCGCCCGGGAACTGCTGGAGGAGAGCGTGCAATTGAACCGATCCGTCGGCGACCGCTGGTCGACCGCCAACGCGCTGACGAGTCTTGCCGAACTGGCACTCGACACCGCCGACGCCGACCTTGCCCAGCACTGCCTACGGGAGAGCGTCGCCATCAACCGCGAGCTCGGCGATCGGCGCGCCCTCGCCTTTCTCCTCGAAGGCTTCGGCCGGTTGGGCCGGTTGAAAGACGACAACGTCACCGCATTGCTGTTTTTCGCCGCCGCGCACGCCTTGCGGGAGACCATCGGGGCGCCCCTTGAACCGGCCGACGCCCAAGCTCTCTCATCCGTGATCGACCAAACACGGGCGCAAATTACGGCGGCAGAGCGCGAACGGATCGAAACCGAAGGGCGGACGCTGCCGTTGGGCGAAGTGCTCGACCGGGTGATGGTCGCGTTCTCCGGATCCTGATTGGCCCGGCATTCGCCCGAGTTTAGAATTTACCACCCCCGGATCACCGCCTGATTCCCGGTCGGACCATCGGTCGCCGCCCCGGAAAATCCCCGCCGGCAGAACTGATCCGTCGGCCGAGACGCTCAGACTCTTTCCACCAGCCGCCGGACGCGCTCCGTTACGACCGAGAGTATCTGCAGCGAGAAAAACGGCGTCTGCTGCACCATGAACAGGAACCGGTTCTTGTCGACAGCGACCAGCTTCGCATCGGTCTTCACCACGGCCGACGCGCTCCGCGGGCAATCCTCAACCAAAGCCATCTCGCCGAAAACACCGCCGGCCTCGACCGTCTCCAAAACTTTGTCGCGAACGATAATGTCGACCGACCCCCCGATCACCGCATACATGCAGTCCCCGGGATCTCCGGCGCTGAAGATCACATGACCGGCCGGAAGGAGAACAAAGTCTGAACTGTTATCAAACAAACGGATTTTCATGCTCAAAGGACGAGGTTGATCGAGAGCCACCTCATGGCAACGATCCGACCGCGCTGTCAACGAAATGTAACAATTTCAATACCCGTTTTTTACCCCATGCGGCGTCGATATAGCCGACGATCACGCCTCCAAATTCTGCAGAAATTCAGTCTCACTTCGCTCGAAAATCTCGACGGCTCGCGCCCGAAACCGCAGGGACGAAGCCGACCGTTGAAGATCCTGCCTGTAATTCCCCGGCATTCTAGGCGCGGCCCGTTTCCTCATTCCCCCTGCGGACCGAAGGGACGATACGCGTGGACCGTAGCCGCACCACCGATCTTGATCTGCTCAAACAACCGGATGAGCTTACCTCGTGACGCCGTTGGCTTCACGGACGAGTTTTCTGCCTTCGGAAGCCTCAATATTGTTTTTCACTCCCACCCCGACAACCCATGTCCTCCCCCCAGTTCCTTTCGCTCCTTCTCCCTCTCTCTCTTTCTCTCCTTCTCTCCCTCTCCGCCGCGACCGCCGCCACGCCCGCGAAGCGCCCGCCCAACATCGTCTTCTTCCTCGCCGACGACCTTGGCCGCCAAGACCTCGGCAGCTACGGCAGCACCTTCTACGAGACTCCGCACCTCGACCGCCTCGCCCGCGAGGGCGCGCGCTTCACCGATGCTTACGCCGCCTGCCCCGTCTGCTCCCCCACGCGCGCCAGCGTCCTCACCGGCCAGTGGCCCCAGCGCACCGGCATCACCGACTACATCGGCGCCCCGCAATCCGCCGCGTGGAAACGCAACACCCCGCTCCTCCCCGCCGACTACACCGACCGCCTCGCCCTCGACGCGCCCACGCTCGCCAAATCCCTCAAATCCGCCGGCTACGCCACGTTCTTCGCCGGCAAATGGCACCTCGGCCCCGAGGGCTGGTGGCCCGAAAACCAAGGCTTCGACCACAACTTCGGCGGCATCGACAAGGGCGGCCCCTACGGCGGGAAACAATACTTCTCTCCCTACGGCAACCCTCGCCTCACTGACGGCCCGCCCGGCGAACATCTCGAAGACCGCCTCGCCACCGAGGCCGGCAAATTCATGGCCGACCACAAGGACCGCCCCTTCCTCATCTACTTCCCGTTCTACTCCGTCCACACGCCGCTCATGACCCGGCCCGAGCTGAAAAAGAAATACGAAGACAAACGCGCCCGCCTCGCGCTCACCGAAAAATGGGGCCGCGAAGCCCCCCGCGACGTCCGCCTCACGCAGGACCACGCGGTTTACGCCGGCATGATCGAGACGATGGACAACGCCGTCGGCAAAGTCCTCGCCCAACTCGACGCGCTCGGCCTCGCCGAAAATACCATCGTCGTCTTCACCAGTGACAACGGCGGCCTCTCCACCAGCGAAGGCTGGCCCACCTCCAACCTCCCGCTCCGCGCCGGCAAAGGCTGGATGTATGAAGGCGGCATCCGCGAACCGCTACTCGTGCGCTGGCCCGGCGTGACCAAGGCCGGCTCCGTCCTCCCCGCGCCCGTGAGCAGCCCCGATTTTTTCCCCACCTTCCTCGCCGCCGCCGGCGCAAAACCCGCCCCCGGCCAGATCCTCGACGGCATCGACCTCAAACCCATTTTGCTCGGCGCCGCCGCCCCCGACCGCGCCCTCTTCTGGCACTACCCGCACTACGGCAACCAAGGCGGCGCGCCCACCGCCGCCGTCCGCCGCGGCCCTTGGAAACTCATCCACTGGTTTGAGGAAGACCGCTTCGAGCTCTTCAACGTCGCCATCGACCTCGCCGAAACCACCGACCTCGCTGCCCGCGAACCCGCGCGCGTCGCCGCCCTCCGCACCGAGCTCGCCGCGTGGCAAAAAAATGTCGGCGCCAAATTCCCCACGCCCAACCCCGCCTACGACCCCGCCAAACCGAGCGGCCGCGAATCCCCCCGCCCCGCCGCGAAGAAATAGCGGTTCTCGAACAGGGCCATCCGTCATTGCAAGGAGCGCAGCGACGAAGCCATCCAGCTAGACACCCGACGCCTCCAACAACCAACCCCTGACGGTTTCCTCAAGACGACAGGGGCGCCCGGTAAACGTGAACGGAGAGACCAGAATGGCGAAGTCAGTTTTCCCGCTCGATTTCAACGACCACGACCCGCTTTACGGGCGCATCAATCCAATAACTTAAAACGAAGCCCTCTGTCGCGACGTGGGAGATGTTTCGTCCGTCCGCATCCATCAGGACATAGTCGGGTTCGGCAAACGGGTTCGCCGCCACAACGTAGGTGATGTCCAGCAACTTTCTCCTCACCCGCTTAGACTGAGCCACAACGAACTCGCTCGCCTCCTCTTCGAAGACGACACGAAAGCGGCTCAACTCATTCACGGGCGATCCGTGCTTCGAGGGCTTCCGCGGTCACGAAACGGCCCGACTGAACGGCTCGAATTTTCCTTGCGGTCGCCCGCCTCCACTCCGGCGTGCTATGCCGGAGCCGAATCAAATATCCCTGCAGCTCCTTCAAGTCGCGCGGCTTGAGTTGTTTCATCTGATGTTTGATCGCGAGGAGAGTCACGACGGCACGCTGTAAAACCGCTTTTCATCCGTCAAGTCGGTAGGCCCATTTCAACCGGACCGATGCAGGTGTGCTGGTTGGATCAACTTGGACCACCGAGTTGTTTTACACCCGACACCGAGCCCATTCCAGGCCGAATGCGAACCCGCGCGACCCCATCCGCCCTCACCCACCTTTCCCCAGCACGATCACCCCGTCCGCCCGGCGCTCGACGCGGACACCATAGACTTCCTCCAGCGCACGCACGAAGCCCTCGACGTCATCGTCCGGCAACCGCCCGCCGATCCGCACCGCCGCCAACGCCCGGTCGGCCACTTCGATCCGCCGTCCCGTGCGTTGCGCAAAGCCGGCCGCCAGTTCGCCCACCGTCGCGCCTGCCAAGTCGAGCATCGGCGCCTGCCATGCGAGCGAGCGGGCGATCTCGGCCGCCGACACCGCACTCACCGTCACCGGCGACAACCCCGCGTCGGCCAAAATCCCCACTGTCGCCCGGTGCCCCGCCTCCACGAGCGCCGAGCCCATGGCGCCGCCCGGGGCCGCCTCGTCGGCTCGATCCGCGCTCGGCGGCGTCACCCGCACCGTGCCCTCGGTCACGAGCACGTCGACCGCCTGCGCGTCGAACCGCACCGCAAACGCCGTGCCCACAGCCCGCACCGTCACGTTGCCCGCCGCCACCAAAAACGGCCGCGCCGCGTCCTTCGTTACTTCAAAAAACACTTCCCCGCGCACCACGGCCACCCGCCGCTCCGTCGCGGTAAACGCGACCGCGAGCTCCGCTCCGCCCTTGAGCCGCGCGACGCTCCCATCGGGCAACGTCCGCATTCCTGCCGGTGCCGCCGCCATCGCCGCCGGTCGGGCGTCGCTCGCCGGGGCCGCGCTCTCCGGCAACCTGCCGAGCCCGGACCACAGCAGCACGGCCGCCGCCGCCGCGAACCCGCCCGTCATGACCCAACGCCAACCGCCGCCGGACTCCGTCGCCGGCTCCGGCATCCGCCGCACCGCCGCGCCGATCTCCCGAAATTTTTTCCATGACCCGCGCGCCCGGTCGAGCGCATCGCCATGCCGCGGATCGGCGTCGAGCCAGGCCGCCAGCTCCGCCACCTCCGCCGCCGAGAGCGTGCGGTCCTGCCGCACGACCCAGCGGGCGGCGGTGTCACGTAGCGCGTCGTCCGGCGCTGGAGCGGGAGTGGAGATATCTTCGGGCGGCTTCATTCGTTCAACATGCAGTGATCCGTGCCTTCATTCAGAGTTCAGCGTTAGGCGTTAAACGTTCAGCCCTCACCGTTCCTCGGGCAACGCACCGCGCGCCGCAAAAAATTCCTCGCACCGCCGCAGCGCCTTCGTGAGCTGCGACTCCACCGTATGCTCGGCGATGCCGAGCCGCGCGGCGATCTCGCGTTGGGGAAGATTTTCGAATTGGCGGAGGAGAAACACGGCGCGGCAACGCTCCGGAAGCGCCTCGATGGCGTCCGCCAGCAGTTCGATTTCCTGCCAACGGCTCACCACCTCGGCGGTGCCGGGGCTTTCATCCAAGACGCCGTGCAGCTCGCTTTCCGTTACGGCCGCCATCCGGGCCGTGCCCCGCCGACGGAACAGATCGTGCGCCGCATTCCGCGCCATCGTGAAAAGCAACCCGCGCGGTGAGCGCACCCGGCCTTGCGCCCTCAGGCGCAGCAACCGCGCATAGCTCTCCTGCACCAGATCGTCGATGTCGCCCGGCCTCGCCACGCCCAGCAGGTAGCTGCGCAGCACGCCTTCATGAGGTTGCACTTCCTTGGCAAACCAGACGGCGGTCTCGGTATCTTGGGGTGGCATCTCGGGGCGGTGACGGCCCGCATGAGAAATCGGCCCGCCCGCCGGGGGCAAGAGCGCGCCGCCGTTCCCTGCGAAAAAAATTTCGCCATTCGCGTAACGGAATCCGACGCCCCCGGCGACGCTCTATCAAACCTCCCCGTGTCCACCCCGGCCGACCCAACCCTCCGACCCCTTGCCCGGCGCCAGTTTACTCCGGTAAACTCGGCTCTCCGGCGCGCTGTTGCCGCCGACCCCATGCACCTGCCACGCCCCGTTTACTACTCCTGCCTCCTCACCGTCCTCGTCGCGGGCAACGCGCCGCTTGCCCGTGCCGCCACACCCGCAGCGGCCGCCTCCTCCGCCGCCCGCGAATCACACGAGCCCCGCGCCTTTGCGATTCCCGCCGGCGACGCGAGCGCCTCGCTGGATGCGTTCTCGCGGCAGTCCGGCGCCGCCTTGGTTTTCGTGGTCGAGCAAGTGCGGGGCATCCGCACCCCGGAGCTTCAGGGCCGTTACCGTCCGCGCGAAGCGCTCGAACGCTTGGTCGCAAAAACAGCCCTTACCGTCGCCGAAGACGCCCGCACCGGCGCGCTCATGATCAAGCGCACCCCGCCCCTCCCTTCCCCGCCCGCTCAAAAACCCACCAGCCAATCGAACCCACCCGTGAAACCCAAAAGCAAACTCGCCCTCTTCGCCGGCCTGCTCGCCCTCGGCTCCGCCGCCGACGCCCAAACGCCTGCCGTTTCCCAAAAGGAAGATGCCATCACCCTCTCGCCGTTCACCGTCAGCACCGAGCGGGACAACGGCTTCGTCGCCGCCAGTTCCCTTGCCGGCGGCCGCCTCGCCACCGATCTCAGAGACACCCCGGTCGCCTACTCCGTGCTGACGCGCGAGTTCATCGACGCCCTCGGCATCACCAACCAATTCGACGCCTCCGATTGGTCGCCCAACAGCGTGAAGAGCATCGCGAGCAACGGCGGCGGCTTCGGCGACGACGTCTCCAACGCCCCCGGCACCTACAACGTGCGCGGCGCCGGCGGCGGTCGCGCCCAGCGCAATTTCTTCATCTATTTCTCACCGAACGACAGCTACGTCGTCGAACGTTTCGACTTCGGTCGCGGGCCCAACGCCATCCTCTTCGGCAACGGCGGTCTCGGCGGCGTCTCCACCGTCACCACGAAGCAGGCCCGCTTCGACAGCAATTTTACCGAGATCGCCCAAACCTTCGGCTCGTGGAACAACTCCCGCACGACCCTCGACGTCAACCGGTCCCTCGGCAATCGGGTCGCGATCCGCGCGGCGTCGGTCTACGCCGACAGCGAGGGCTGGCGCGACAAACAGTTCGACAAGATCCGCGCCGCGTTCCTCACCACCAGCCTGAAGCTCACGCGCAACACCACCATCCGGGCCGAGGGCGAATACGGCGAGAGCAAGCGCAACCAAACCTTCACCAACCTCACCGACCAGCTCAGCGGCTGGGACGGCAAGACGACCTTCAGCGGCCGCCTCGACACCCTGCCGACCAACTCAAACGCGCTCGGCGTCACCCGCCGCGGCACCGGCTATCAGGTCTTCAATCCGTTCTCCGGGGTGAACGCCGTGATGAGCTACCGAAACGACCCGATCACTCTAGCCGGAGGTGCGAACACCCAGACCCCGCTCGCCGGTTTTGTGCAGGGCTCGCTGCCTTCGTTCGCCAGCGCCGGTTCCAACCTCCTCTACTCGTTCAACCTGCCGGGCAACCGCTTCGACAACGCCATCGCGGGCTCCGCGTTTCGCATCCCTTCCAAGAGCTTCAGCCTGGCGTCCGACGCGCCCGTGATTCAGGAGCGTTTCAAAGACCTCCAACTCACCGTCGACCACCGCATCGGCGACCTTTTCCTCCAAGTCGCGGGCGACATCAACCGCGCGAACCAGCGCATCAACAACATCGATGTCCGTAACTCGAACGTGATGTTCATCGACATCAACCGCGTGCTGCCCAACGGCGATGCGAACAAAAATTTTCTCCAGCCCTACGCCGACGGCATTCTGCGCCGCAACCTGAACTATCGTAACTCTCAAGGGGCCCGCTTCGCCGCCGGCTATTTCAAGGACGCGGGCAAATGGGGCAAATTCACCTTCAACGCGATGGGCGGCATCTCGTCCAACGAGTATCTGAATCAGGCCGAGAACCTCACCATCGCCCAAAATGCGGACCGGCGCCGCTGGGGCTCCACCGGTGTCGCCCTCGGCGAGACAGACCGCATCCGCGTTCGCCGTTACTGGAACCAGGATTCCCGGCCCTACTACGAGCCCACCAGCATCCGCTTCATCGATCCGATCAACAACGTCGACAAGACCATCACTCCGTTCTGGGCGCTCGAAAACGACCGCAACGATTCGCAGCAATACACCAAAACCAAGTTCACCTACGGCATCGCCTCCATCAACGCGAAGTTCTTTGAGAACCGGCTCGTCCTCCTCGGCGCGGTCCGCGGCGACGACTTCTACAACTACAACCGCCAGCAAACCCACGGCGGCGACTACGATCCCGTAAACTGGGACGGCAAAACCGTCCTCTGGAAACCCGACGGCCCGTCCAATTGGGGTTCCCTCACCTTTGTCCCCAAGAACGCCAACGGCGTCGCCACCGGCCCCGCCGTCTCCGCCGATAACCGCCCGCGCGACACGAACGGCAACCGTCTCGCCCAATACGTGAACGACAAGTTCAAGGACGACTACAATGCTCCCGCCGTGAAGGAGACCAAGGTCACAAAGACCGTCGGCGCCGTCTTCCATCTCACCAGGTGGCTCAGTCCTTTCGCGAATTTCGCCGAGACGTTCAATCCACCTTCCGCCATCCAGCGCATCGACTCCAGCTTCGCCCCGCCCACTGTCGCCAAGGGCGTGGACCTCGGCCTGCGCGGCACCTTTCTCGGCGGACGCGTCATCGCCTCGTTGCTGAGTTACAAAAACACCGAGGAGAACGCCAGTTTCGGCTCCACCGGTGTTGGCGACATCAACAACATCGCCGCCGCCAATTCCCTCGGCGACATCTCTGTCGCCGGCCGCAACATCCGGAGCTTCGCCAGTATCCCCACCGTCTTGACCGACCTTCAGGACCGCGAAGCCAAGGGCTACGAATTCGAGATCGTGGCGAATCTCACCAAGCAATGGCGTCTCTCCGGCAACGTCGGCGTGCCGAAAGTCTATCAGACCAACGCCGCGCGCGACTTCATCAAATTCTACGACAACAACAAGGCCACCTTGAAGCAGATCGTGATCGATGCCGGCGGCCTGGTGGACGCGGCCGACTTCGCCGTCGTCGACGCGAGCATTCCCACCAATGAGCGCTCACCCGACGTGAACGGCGCAGTGAACTCCTACAACAATCTGCGCATCGCCCGCCAAAATGCCGTCGCCAACAAGCGCATCACGCAGGACCAGCCCGCGATCAACCTCTTCACCGATTACACCCTCGGCAGCACTCGGCTGAAGGGCCTGCGGTTCGGTGCCGGCGTCAACTACCGCTCCAAACAAATCATCGGCTACCGGGCGGCGGATACGATTGTGAATCCCGCGAATCCGCTCACGGCCATCGACGATCCCAGCGTGAACGCCTACACCCCGGTCTACTCGCCGGCATCTTACTACACCGTAGTCGCCACCATGAGTTATACGCTGCGCCTCGAGAAAAAACGCCAGATCCGCTTCGATCTGCGCGTCAACAATCTCTTTAACCACCAAGGTCCCATCTTTGCCGGGAGCACCGCGCTGCGCCCAAGAAACGGCGACCTCACTTCTCCCGCGCGCGAGACCGTGCCCAACGTCTTCGCTTACAAACAACCCGCAAACCTGAGCTTCACCACCACCCTTAGATTCTGAGCGACGCCGGTTCGCCTCACCGAAACCGGCCCCATTCCACGAAGCCGCCGCCAACCCGGCGGCTTTTTGTTGGCCCGCCTCGCCGCTCCGTCCCAACCTGACCCCACCCATGAATCGCCGCACCTTCCTCGCCTCCGCATCCGCCGCCGCTCTCGTCACCGCTCTCCGCGCCGCCGCTCCCGCCGGCCGCGCCCCGCGCATCCTCCTCCGCTCCTCGTGGCAGATCGTGAACATCGGCGACATCGCCCACACCCCCGGCGTCCTCACCCTCATCGAGCGATACCTGCCCAAGGCCGAGGTCCGCCTCTGGGCCTCCGGCGATCTCTCCGAGGAAGTGATCGCCATGGAGCACCGCCGCTTCCCGCAGTTGCAGATCATCAAGGGCACCATCGGCGCCAACGGCAAGGCCTCCAAACCCGAGCTCGCCGACGCGCTCGCGTGGACCGATTTTCTCCTCCACGGCTCCGGCCCTTCGCTCGTCGCCGCCAAAGACGTCGCCGCCTTCGCCAAGCACGTCGGCAAGCCCTATGGCGTCTACGGCATCACCCACGGCACGAACCCGCCCACCGCCGACGAACGGACCGTTTTCGACGGCGCGCGTTTCGTTTTCTTCCGCGACGAGCTGTCGTTGAAAATCGCCCGCACGCAGAACCTCAAGAGCCCGATCGTGGACTTCGCCCCCGACGGCGCCTTCGCCTGCGACCTGCGCAACGACGCCGCGGCCGATGCCTTTCTCGCCGCCCACGACCTCACCCCCGGCCAGTTTCTCTGCTGCATTCCGAAACTTCGCTTCACGCCCTATTGGTTGATTCGAAATTCCCCGAAGGACGAGACCCGCCACGCGCGCAACGAGGCCATGAAGGTCGCCGACCATGCCCCGCTCCTCGAGGCCATCAACGCCGTCGTCCGCGAGACAAGAATGAAGATCCTCCTCTGCCCCGAGGACAAAACCCAGATGACCGTAAACAAGGAACAGCTCTACGACCACCTCCCCGCCGACGTGAAACCGCGCGTCGTCTGGCGCGAAAAATTCTGGCTGACCGACGAAGCCCTCAGCACCTACGTGCGCAGCGCCGGTCTCTTCGGCCACGAGCAACACAGCCCGATCATGTGCATCGGCGCGGGCATCCCCGCCATCGTCTGCCGCTGGGCCGAGCAGACGACCAAGGGCGACATGTGGCGCACCATCGGCCTCGGCGACTGGCTGTTCAACATGGACGTGGAGGCCGACAAAAAGAAAGTCGCCCCCGCCGTCCTCGCGCTGGCCAAAGATCCCGCCGCCGCCCGCGCCAAAGCCGAAAAAGCCCGCGCCGTCGTCGAGCGCTACCAACGCGACACCATGGCCGTCGTCGCCCGCCAGTTCGCCTGAATTCGATTACTACGCTCGCGCGGCCTCCTGGCTGCACTCCTTCTATTTGATAAGAGGTAAACCGCGTCATGTCCTAACTCTCGACAGATCGCTACGGCCGGCGCTCACGATCACTGCGACTGCTGATACCGAGAGTTCTCAACTCCGCCCGCGAAATTCCTCCATGATCAGGCGCTTGTCCTACACACCTGCCACAGAGGCGGCGGGGAGACTAACGGCGCCTACGTCAAAGTCGCTACCGTCAGAATACCTCGATTAGGGTCTCGCCTGCTTGGAGCCTCTCCACGAGTTCCGGCAACAGCGGAACGAGTTTGGCCCGAAGCTCGACTTTCTTAAGATTGCCGATCCGGAGCCAAAGCACCGCGGGTGCGGGCTCGCGCAGCCGCGACCACTCGGCGAAGTCTTCGTCTTTCGTCACGAGCACATAGCCGGAATCGACCGCAATCCGCCAGATCACCGTATCCCGCGCGTCCGGAGGCAAGAGATCGAAAACGTGGGCGGCCTCCTGACCGCATTCCCGCAAAGTCACCGCGAGAGAGGGCGGCAACTGCGCGTCGATCAGGAAGCGCATGGCCGTCGGCTCAGGCCGAGCGCAGGACCGTGTGGTCGGTCAGCCGGGCTGCGTAGAGCTGCGAAGCCCGCAGATCGGCGGCCTCCAAATAGGGGAACTCGGCAAGAATATCCGCATCCGTCATGCCGGAGCCGAGCATCTCCAAAATGTCCTTCACCCGAATACGCATCCCGCGAATGCACGGTTTCCCGCCACATTGCTCGGGATCGACGGTGATGCGCTCGCTGAGATTCATGCCCGGACGCTGCTCGCAACGCCTCCGCTTGCCAAGCTTTCGCTGTTCTCTCCTTCGCCCTGCGCCGCCACCCGCTGCCGCCTGGCGAGCATCCCAAAATGGCCCTCCCGCGGCCTCCGTCCGTCACCGGTCGGGCGTCTTTGCGACGGCCTCCGAGATGTCCGCATCATCCTGGTACTCCATGCCCGCCTACCCCTAGACGCACGTCCGGCCGATTGGACCTGCTGCTATTTTAAAAAAGTTTTTCGCGCCGGCTTTTACCCGAAATCCGCTCGACCGACCCCGCCCAAAGCCGGATACCTTCCGCGCCCTTCCGCCTTTCCCGGCGCGATTTCATAACCGATGCCCCCGACCGAACAGGCCCGCTGGTTTTCCGAGCACGTGCAACCCCACGAGCCCGCCCTTCGCGCCTATCTTTCGAAGCGTTTCCCCACCTTGCCCGATCATGACGACCTCGTGCAGGAGACCTACATCCGGCTCCTCCGCCTCGCCGACCCCGATCGCCTCACCCATCCCAAAGCCTTTCTTTTCACCACCGCCCGCAACGCCGCCATCGATCTCTTCCGCCGGCGCAACGTCCACCCGCACGAGTCCCTCGCCGACGACGACGGGCTCATCGAACTGCCCCTCCTCGACTCCTCACCCACCGTCGTCGAGACGATGGAACGTCGCCAACACCGCGAAGCCCTCACCGAAGCGTTGCGCTCCCTCCCTGAACGTTGCCGCGAGGTCATGTTGCTCCGCTACCTCGACGGCTGCTCCGGCAAGGAAATCTCCGAGCGCCTCAACATTTCCCTCGGCACCGTGAAAGGCCACTTGCTCAAAGGCGTCCGCGACTGCGCCCGGTTTTTTGAAGCCCGCGGCCTTGTCGACGCCGCCCCCGAAATGAAGGAGTCCGTTTGAAAACCAATCCGTCCAACGCCGCGATCGAGGACGCCGCGATCGCCTGGCTCACCGAGCGCGACGACGGCTTTTCGCCCGCCCGCGAACGCGAGTTTGCGCAATGGCTCCGGGCCGATCCCCGCCACGCCGCCACCGTCGCCCGCCTAGAGCAAACCCTCGGCCTCCTCGGCGAACTCCCCGCGTTTCGCACCCAGCTCAACACCGCCTTCGACCGCGCGGCCCCCATCGTCCCCTTCCCGCCCATCACCCCACCCGTCGTCGTCCGCCCGACCCGCCGCCGGCCGCGCGTCTTCGCCGGGATCGGTCTCGCCGCCGCGCTCGCCCTCGGCTCCTTCCTCGGCTGGCACGCCCTCCGGCCGCCCGCCACAATTCACTACACCACCACCGTCGCCGGCTACGAACGTGCCCGCCTCGACGACGGCTCCACCCTCGAACTCAACGCCGCCAGCGCCGCTCGCGTGCAGTTCACCGCCGCCGAACGCCGCGTGGAACTCACCAACGGCGAAGCTCACTTCGCCGTCGCCCACGACACCGCGCGCCCCTTCATCGTGAGCGCCGGCGGCATCGCCGTTCGCGCCGTCGGCACCGCCTTCAATGTCCGCTACACCGCCGAAGGCGCCGTCGAAGTCACCGTCACCGAGGGCAAAGTCAGCGTGGGCCAATCCGGTCCCGCGTCCTCCTCCGCCGAATCCGCGCCCCTCGTTTCCGCCGGCCAGCGCATCGTTCTCCCGCAACACGCCCCGCCTCCCTCCGTCGAGCAAGTCGACCCCGCCGCCCTCCGCGCCGCTCTCGCTTGGCAAAGCCGCCTCGCCGATTTCGCCGAAGCCCCGCTGGCTGACGTCATCGCGCGCTTCAACGCCCGCAGCCTCGTCCAGCTCTTCCTCGCCGATCCCGCCCTCGCCGACCGCCGCATCGGCGGCACCTTCGCCCTCGACGAAGCCGAAGCCTTCGTGCGCCTGCTCGAGCGCGACGGCGAAATCATCGGCGAGCGCCGCGGCGAAACCGAGATTCACCTCCGCCGCGCGCGTTAAGTCGTGGTCCCCTTTTGTCATCGCGAGGAGCAGGGAGTAGTCGCTCCCCATGTTTGTCATCGCGAGGAGCGCAGCGACGCGGCGATCCATCTGCCCCCACCCCCGCGCAGCGCGCCCCTCCCGCTTTGTCATCGCGAGGAGCGTAGCGACGTGGCGATCCATCTGAAAATCCCCCGCGCATTTCGCGCTCTCGAAAAAATCTTTCCGCCGCGAACAGGTCTTTTCGTCCGCTACTGCGTTACAGGGGTAGTCCTGCTCCTCCGCATGTTGTCACCCCACGTCTCCGCGCCCCTCGCCGTCGCTGCCCTGTGCAGCGCCGTCGTCGCCAGCGCCGCGACCACGGTGACCGCCCCTGCAGAGAAGCGGACGTTTAACCTCCCCCGCGGCGACGCCGCCACCACGCTCAAGCAATTCGCAGCCGACGCCGGCACGCCGATCGTCTACCTCGTTGATCGCGTTCGTGGCATCACCACGCACGCCGTCAGCGGCGAGTTCACTCCGCGCGAAGCGCTCGAGCGCATGTTGGCCGGCACCGCCCTCGAAGCCGCCCAAGACGCCGCCACCGGTGCGCTCATGATCAAGCGCACTCCGCCCCTCCCTTCCCCACCCGCTTCCTCCCTTTCCTCCCCCATGAAAACTCTCAACCCCCTCCGCCGGTTCGCCGGCCTGTTGGCCCTCGCCCTTGCTCCGGGTCTCGACGCGCAGACGCCCGCGACACCCGCCAGATCCGGCGACGAGACGATCACGCTTTCGCCGTTCCTCGTCGAAACGAACGCCGACGTCGGCTACGTCGCCACCAGCACGCTAGCCGGCACCCGTCTCAACACGCCGCTGCGGGACACGCCGATCGCCATCTCGGTGTTCACCGAAGAATTTCTCAAGGACATGGACGCCGTCACGATGGCCGACGCGCTCCAGTTCGCGATCGGCGTCGACCGCGGCAACGACGTCACCGGCAACGTTCGCCAGAGCGGCGACGTGGTCGTAAGCATCCGCGGCCTCGGCGGCAGCACGATGGCGCGGAATTATTTCAACTGGAGCAACCAGGCCGCCGACAGCTACAACATCGGCTCCATCACCTTCACGCGCGGGCCGAACAACGTCCTCTTCGGCCGCTCGGGTCCGCAGGGTGTTTTCAATGTGGATACGAAGCGCGCCTCCTTCGGCCGCAACTCCACGGAACTCACCACGCGGTTCGCGCGCTTCAACAGCGCCCGCGCGCACATCGATACCAGCCGCACGATCGGCAAGACCCTCGCGGTCCGCGCCAATCTCCTCTACCAGAAGGAAGACGGCTACCGCGAATTCGAGCAATTGGAGCGCAAAGCCGCCGCGCTCGCGCTGAGCTGGCGGCCGTTTGCCAAGACCACGATCCGTTTCGACGGCGAATACATGGACAACAAGGACACGACCGCGTTGCCGTGGCTGGCGTTCGACTACGTCACGCCGTGGATCGCCGCCGGCCGGCCGATGTCGCAGACCGCGGGCACGCTGGTCGCGGGCACCGAGCGCCGCACCAGCGCGCTGACGTTCGTGAACCAGAACACCGGCCAGATCCTCCCCAACCAGACCTCGATCTACACCGTGCCGCGCGCCTTCAACGGCACGGCCGACGAGCGTCCTTCCCTACTAGATACGTCGCTCACGCCGCTCCGCGCGAATCTCGCCGGGCCGGGCGGCAGCCGTGACAACGACTTCATCACCGGCGGCATCTACCTCGAGCAGCAGATCGGCGACGATCTCTTCGTCGAGCTGGCCGCGAACCGGCAGGAAAATTTCCGCGAATGGCACCGCCCGATCAACTGGGCCGAAGTCGGCGTGCGCGCGGATGTGAACATGTTCCTCCCGGGCGGCGCTCCGAATCCCTACGCCGGAAAATACTTCGTCGAGACCCGTTACGACATCACCAACACCGACGGCCGCAACGACGACTTCCGCGCCTCGGCCAGCTACGATTTCGACTTCGCGAAGAAGATCGGTGGCGCTGCCCGCTGGCTCGGCCGCCACCAGCTCGCCGGCATGTGGTCTCGCCGCGACAGCCTCAACACCAGCTTCAACCAGACCGAGGCCCGCACCAACAATCCCGCCAACGCCAACGTCACCGCCGCCAACAACGTCATCATGCGGCGCACCTATTTCTCCTTCGACGATCCGAGCCTGCCGCGCGGCCATCTCGACCCACGCAACCGCGGACTCAACGGCGTCAACGGAGTCAATTCCCGCCCCGTTACCACCAGCATGAGCTACGGTCTGACCCGCCTCGACTCCGCACTTGCCGTGCTGCAGAGCCGCTTCCTGAAAGACCGGCTCGTGACCACCGTCGGCCTCCGCAACGACGAGGAGTCGACCTGGGGCACCGTCATGGCCCGCAATCCCGTCACGCAGGAAGTCATCGGCGCGAGCAAAGGGGCCTTGGGCACCGTCTCCTCCGCCGATACCAAGACCTTCGGCGTCGTGTTCCACGCCACTGACTGGCTCGCGTTGCGCTACAACGAGGCCGACAACTTCCAGCCGCAGGGCGGTTTCCGCCTCGGCTACGACACCGATACCCAGGGCATCGGCATCGGCCCGCGCGTCGGCCAGGGCACCGACGCCGGCGTGATGCTCAACCTCAAAGGCGGCCGCTACAGCATCGTCGCGAGCCGCTTCGAGGTCAGCGAGGACAACGTCAGCATCCCGTGGGGCGGCGACTTCATGAACCAAGTCCGCGGCATCACCTACGCGCTCAACCGCAACTTCGGCACCTTCGCGGGCAACGACACCGTGTCGAATGTCTCCAAGGGCTACGAATTCGAGATGGTCGCCAACATCACGCCGAAGTGGCGCATGATGGTGAACTACAGCCAGGCCGATGTCGCCACGTCCGACGTCCGGCCGCTCGGCCGCAAGCTCGTCGCCGACAACCGAACCGTGTGGCAGGCCAACGCCGCGCTCGCCATCCCGCCCGGCGTGCCCGGTGTGTCCGGCGCGGCCGCCGAGGCCCCGCGCGCCAACGTCGGCGCCGCGCTCGCCTCGATCGACACGATCATCGCCGCGTTCTCCGCCGCCGAGGGCCAAGCGCCCGTCGGCCACCGCCGCTCGATCTTCAACGCGTTCACGCAATACACCGTCGCGGAGGGCGCGTTCAAGAACGTCTCCTTCGGCGGCGGCGTTCGGCACCGCGGCTCGATGGTCACCGGCTACGATGCCGCCAGCAAACCGTTCCGCCTCGATGCGCACACGTTCGTCAGCGGCGTCGTCGGCTACAGCCACCCGATCCGCTTCAACGGCCGCGCCTACACCTGGAAGGTGCAGCTCAACATCGACAATCTGCTCAACCGCCGCGACCTCATCCTCGACAAGACCAACGCCGTCGGCGAAGTCCTGCGCGCCGAGGTCGCGCCGCCGCGCACCGTCTCGCTCACCAACCGTATCTCGTTCTGAACCCCTGTCGCCGACGCCGCATGTCCACGTTCCGATCCTGCTTCGGCTACGCCTTGGCGCTGGTTCTCGCCGCGAGCTGCCTCGCCGCCGCCGAGCGCAAGCCCAACATCCTGTTCATCCTCACCGACGACCAAGGTTGGCCCACGCTCTCCAGCTACGGCAACAAACTCGTCGCCACGCCGCACCTCGACTCGCTGGCGCGCGACGGCGTGCGCTTCACCGATGCCTACGTGATGCCGCAGTGCACGCCGACGCGTGCCGCGCTGCTCAGCGGCCAGCACACCGCACGCAACGGCATGTGGCACGTCATCCCGTGGTATGGTTCGCCCTGGGCCCCAGTCCGCGAACCGGCCTACCGCGAACAGTTCCCGCGCGATGCGTTCAACGTCGCGAAAGGCCTGCGCGCCGCCGGCTACGCCACCGGCATGGCGGGCAAATGGCACCTCACCACGGGCGCCGATGGCGACTACACGGCGCTCAAACCCGAAGCCGGCCCGCACTACGGTTTCGACTTCGTGGCGCCCGGAGGCCCGGGCTCCCAGAACGAGGGCGACAAGTGGGTCGACCACCTCACCGACCAGACGATCGGCTTCATCGAGCGGCAGCGCGAACGCCCGTGGTTCTTCTACCTCGCGCACCACACGATCCACGGCAAAGTCATCGCTCCGCCCGACCTCGTCGCCAACTACCGCGCCCGCGGCGCGCCCGAATCCGGCATGTACAACGCGACGTATCTCGCGGCGATCGAGCATCTCGACAATTCCATGGGCCGCCTCCTGGCCCGCCTCGATGCCCTCGGGCTGCGCGACAATACGATGGTCGTATTCCTCACCGATAACGGCGGCGTCGACACCACGTGGGGCCCGCCCGCGATGAGCGGCGATCCCGCCGACGGCAGCGCGCCGCTCAAGGTGCGCGAGCAGCAGTTCGACAACGCCCCGCTGCGCTCCGGCAAAGGCACCGCCTACGAAGGCGGCATCCGCGTGCCGTGCCTCGTGCGCTGGCCCGGCGTCGCCCGCGCCGGTCTCGTAAGCGCCGAGCCGGTCCACGTCGTCGACTGGTTGCCCACGCTGCTCGCCGCGGCCGGCACCCGCGCACCGGCCGGCTACCCGGTCGACGGCACCGATGTCCGTCCCGCGCTTGCGGGCACCAAGCTCCCGGCCCGCGCGCTTTACTGGTATCTGCCGCTCTATGATCTGCGCTGGGCCTCGACGCCGAGCGCCATCATCCACGACGGCGAGTGGAAACTGATCGAGTCGTTCGGCGATTCCTTCGACGCAGCCCTGAACTATCGGCCCGGCCGGAAACTCGAGTTGTTCAACCTCCGCGCCGACCTCGGCGAGACGGACGACCGCGCCGCCGCCGAGCCGGAGCGCGCCGCGAAAATGAGCGCGCAATTGCATGCGTGGTTGAAATCCATCCCCGCCGAAATCCCCGGCCCCAACCCGCACACCGACCCCGCGAAACGCTTCACGGAGACGAAGGAGAAGCAGCCCTGGAACAAGTGACGATCCGTGGCGGCTGCCCGGCCCGGCGCCGCCGGCATACGTTCGTATGGGGGGGGAAGTCCCGAGAGGGTCAGCCTGTTGCTTGTTGCATTCAATCGTCGAGTCGCGACGGGAGGGTTTTTCGCTCACCAAGCCGTCACTCCCGAATCAAGCGAACGGGGTCTGGCTTTGGGGTTTGGGGTCACGCGGTGAACGCGTTCCCCATTTAGCGTCACTCGCTACTCCATACGCCCGCGCCCGAAAAGCGGGTAATTCTCTCTTCGCCCTGCCTGAATCACTGCAACCAAAGCAGGCCCTTCGCGTAGACGTTGAAAGAGTCGTGTGTTACACCGACCGCGACTCGACGATCAGTTCTTCAAGGCCGCCAAGCCCGTAGCGGGCGCAGGCGCTCCGAACCTCGTCCAACTCCAAGTCCGGATTGCGGACCAGCAATTCAATGATGTCCGCTTTGGACTTGTGCCCGCCGGCATAGAGTTTGAGCGCGATCAGGTGGGGGATCGGCACAATTTTGAGCGGACTGTCCTCGCGCACGACCAGCGTCGAAAGCCGCACGGCATCTTCGATCACCGCCGGGAAACGACCGGAAAAACTGACGATCTGCACCAGGCCAAAACCACCGCTGACGTCGATGACGCCCCCGAGGGGGTTCTCCCCGTCGGGTTCCCGCAATTCCGCACCAAACCCAGCCTCGTGCAGCGATCTGACCACGGCGCGCAGTGCGGGGACGTCGGCGTTGACGCCCAGATCGAGATCCTCGGTCTGACGCACATAATGGTGGGCCGCGAGCGCCACCGCCCCGATCACTACCGCGTCGATGTGATTTTGCGCCAGAACGGCGAGAATTTTTTCCGCGGCCTGAAGCAGATCATCGGGCTGGTTCATACCGGCGTCTTGGCCGGCTTGGGTTTGAGCCACGAAAACCGGTCGCCCATCGTCAGCGCAGCCGCAATCCGCTGCTGCACGGACAGGCTTCGAATCCGTTCCTGTTCCCGCTCGCGGGCTTGGGCCGCACACGCGCTCCGGCGGGGCCCGCGACTCGGGATTGCAGCAGGGGTTTTCGGTGCGGATGCCATAGTGGTTGCGGTCGCCCGATTGTCCTGGAGCCCACGGACCGCTCAAGGAGATTCCACGTCGGCGGGGGCAATTCATGATTTTGCCGCACCAAGATCTCGTCGACCGGCTCATCTGCGCGACTGCACTCGGGCCCAAGCTCCCGCTGATTCATCCGCTCGGGCGGTGTGTTCATCAGGTGGCGGCAACCGTCTTGCCTCATTCGCAGCGCACGGGCCAAATTCACCTTCGCTGCTCCCATTTCCTGACTTCTCGTTTCTCATGAAATTCCCTCGTGCTTCACTCACCGCACTAACCTTCCTCGGCTCGTGCCTTGCCGCTCCGGCCGCCACACCCACCGACCGCGTTGCCACCGTCACCGGCACGCCCGGCCTCGTTGCCTTCTGGGACTTCGTGCAACGCGAACCCGCAGCCCCGCACCGCTTCACCGCCCATGTGCCTGCCGGCGCGACCAACCGTTTCCCCCTCGATGCCGGCAACTACGTCCACGACTACTGGGGCGAGGGCCGCACCGCCACCTACGCCGATTTCCCGCTGCTCGGCCGCGGACCCTTCGGCGAAGCCATCCGCATCCGCCAGGAAACTGACGCCACGTTCCGCCCGTTCCTCTTCGTCCCGCGCTCCCGCTTGCACGACTCGCCCATCGACCTCAAGGGCCCCAACCAATCCGTCACCGTCGTCGTCTGGGCCATCCGTGAGAGCGGCAACCACGCCCTCGCCGGCATCTGGCACGAGGGCACAGATCTGAAACAGAAAGAGACCGCCGCCATCAAGAAGGTCGAGCGCGGCCAGCGCCAATACGCCCTCTTCGCCGGCCTCAACAAAACCGGCTCTGCCTGCGGCCACGTCTCTGAAAACGGCGCGAGCTCCTTCCTCAACCGCTACGCCCTCCACAAGAGCAACTCCGCCGCCGTCTCCCCCGCCGTTCCCGCCGATTCCCCCGCCGCCGTCCTCGACGCCTCGTGGCAGTGCTTCGCGATGACCTACAACCACGCGACGCAGGAACTCACCGGCTGGCTCAACGGCGTCGCCGGCGACCGTTGGCTCGAAAACCCCAAGAGCGACCGACTCATCTCATCCGCCTACAACGCGTGGCTCCAAGGCCGTCTCCACCGCGAGCCCGGACTCCAGCCCGGCGAAGACCCCGCGTTTCCGCCCGACCAGTTCTACAACCCGCCCGAGGATCAGCTCGTCTCGACCAAAGTCCTCCGCGAATCCGCCGACGAACGCGTCGAACTCCGCGAGTTCCGCTACACCCGTATTCAAGTCACGCTCCGCCGCGGCGCCGACGGCACCTTCACCGAGACCGCCCGCGACCTCGCCGCGCTGCGCCTGAACCCGTGGTGGTTTTCCCACGACCGGCTTTACACTCCCGCCAACGACGGCACCGGCGGCCCCTTCACCATCGGCCGCGTGATCCACAGCAGCCGCGGCGTGGGCTTCACGGGATGGATCGGCGGCGTCGCCGTCTTCAACCGCGCGCTCTCCCCCGCCGAAATGAGCGCGCTCCACACTGCCACCGCCGTCACCACGCCGCGCTGACTTTCCTCGTGGCCCTTTCCCCCGACGACCCTCAAGCCCGCGCCCTCGCCGCCGAGCGCGAACACGTCCGACGCTACCGCCTTATCCAACAGTTCACGCGGGCCGCCTTCGCCGTCGCCGCGGTCGCCGCCATCGCCCTCGCGTGGTGGCTCGCCCAACGCCTCGACTCCGCTCCGCCCCCGCCCGCCGCCTCTCCGGCTCCCGCCGGGAAATAGGTGCATCGCCCGCGGTCATTGCGAAGAACGCAGCGAGGAAGCGATCCATCTGAATCGCCACGGCGCGCTTCGCGCCCCCCGCCACCTGCGGAACACCCGAGCCCACCGCGCCGCCAATTCCCCATCATCGCCACCGCCGGACTTGTGCCGCGGGCGCGCCCGGCCCAACTTCTCTTCCGCCCCACCGGCCCTTCCCATGAATCCGATTCGATCCCTCCTTCTCGCCGTCTCTCCCGCACTCCTTTTCTCTTTCTCCCTTCTCCTCCCTGTCCCCGCCGCGTTCGCCGCGACTGCGGCGGTCCCCGCGGCGCCCGCGCCCGCCGCCGCCCCGACTCCGCCCAACATCCTCTTCGTCATCGCCGACGACTGGGGCCCCCACGCCGGCGCTTACGGCACGCCCTGGGTCAAGACGCCCGCCTTCGACCGCGTCGCCCGTGACGGCATTCTGTTTCAAAACGCCTACACGCCCAACGCCAAATGCGCCCCGTCGCGCGCCATCATTCTCACCGGCCGCAACTCCTGGCAGCTCAAGGAAGCCGCCAACCACCTCTGTTTCTTCCCGGCGGAATTCAAGGGCTGGGGCGAGGCCCTCGCCGAAAACGGCTGGACCGTCGGCCACACCGGCAAGGGCTGGGGCCCCGGCGTCGCCAAAGACGCCAAAGGCCAGGCCCGCGATCTCACCGGCCAAACCTTCAACGCCAGCAAACAGAAATCCACCACCGCCGAGATCAGCGAGAACAACTACTCCGCCAACTTCGACGACTTCCTCGCCGCCGCTCCCACCGGCAAACCGTGGGCCTTTTGGGCCGGCTCCCTCGAACCGCACCGCGGCTATGAATTTGGCTCCGGCCTGAAAAAGGGCGGCAAGAAACTCTCCGACATCGACCGCGTCCCCGCCTTCTGGCCCGACCATCCCACCGTCCGCACCGACCTGCTCGACTACGCCTACGAGGTCGAGAGCCTGGACGCCCACCTCGGCCGCATGTTGGCCTCGCTCGAAAAACGCGGCCTCCTCGCCAACACGCTCGTCGTCGTCACCTCCGATCACGGCCCGCCCTTCCCGCGCGGCAAAGGCGGCGCCTACGCGTTCTCCAACCACGTCCCGTTCGCCGTCATGTGGCCCGCCGGAATCGCCGGCCACGGACGCACGGTCACCGATTTCGTGAGCTTCGTCGACCTCGCGCCCACCTTCTTCGAGGTCGCCGGCCTGCCGTGGGAAAAAACCGGCCTCGCCCCGTCCCCCGGCCGCAGCCTCACGAAGATCTTTCGCACCCCGCGCTCGGGCCAGATCGACCCGGCCCGCGACCACGTCCTCATCGGCATGGAGCGCCACGACATCGGCCGCCCCGGCGATGTCGGTTATCCCATCCGCGGCATCGTGACCGCCGACTCGCTCTACCTCGAAAACTACGAGCCCATGCGTTGGCCCGCGTGCAATCCCGAGACGGGCTACCTCAACGTCGACGGCAGCCCGACCAAGACGCTCATCCTCGAAGCCCGCCGCCAAAATCCCGCCGACCCGTTTTGGGCGCTCTGTTTCGGCCGCCGGCCCGCGATCGAGTTCTACAATCTCATGACCGACCGCGACTGCGTAAAGAATCTCGCCACCGCGACCGAGACCGCCACCCGCCGCCTTGTGCTGAAGACCCGGATGGAAGCCGAACTCAAGGCCCAGGGCGATCCGCGCATGTCCGGCCAAGGCTCCGTCTTCGACCGCTACCCGCACTCCAACGCCGCCAACGTAAACTTCTACGAACGCTTCATGCGCGGCGACAAAGTCAAAGCCGGCTGGGTCAACCCCACCGATTTCGAACCCGCCCCGCTCGACTGATTCCGCGGAGCGCGGCCGCCTCACCACGTAGCGGACGAGGTCACGAGGCCGTCCTCGCCGCTCGCCCGCGTCTGCCTCCCTATGTCGTCTGCTACTCGCTCCGCTGGACGTATCATCCCCGCGGTTCACCCACTCCCCACCCCTCCCTTCTTGCCTCGGAGGTGAATCTATTTTCTCTCACCGCAGTTCTTCCCCTCCCTACCCCACGACTCCGTTACCCTGCCCATGGACCCACTTCTTCTGCTGTCGATCGGCATCGTCATCGTCGTCGGCGGTATCGTTTTTCTGAAACTCCACGCGTTCGTCGCGCTGTTCGCCGCCGCGATTGTCGTCTCCTCGCTGACCCCGCGCGCCACGATCGAACAGGCCGTGCTCGCCCAAAAACGCCCAGCCGCCGAGGCGAAAGCCCGCGCCGACGAATCCCTCGGCGCAAAAATCGCCCACAAATTCGGCGGCACCTGCACCAATCTCGGCGTCCTCATCGCCATGGCTTCCATCGTCGGCGTCTGCCTGCTGCACAGCGGCGGCGCCGACCGCATCGTGCGCTCGACGCTCGGTCTGTTCGGCGAGAAACGGTCGCCGTTTGTCTTCGCCACCAGCGGGCTCGTGCTCGGCGTGCCGGTGTTCTTCGACACCGTGTTTCTCCTGCTCATCCCGCTCGCGCGCGCCATGGCCACTCGCACCGGCAAGCACTACCTGCTCTACGTGCTCGCGATCGCCGTTGGCACCACGATGACGCACTCCCTCGTGCCGCCGACGCCCGGTCCGCTCTTCGCCGCCAACGCCCTCGGCATCGACATCGGCACCATGATTCTCGCCGGCCTGCTGCTCAGCACGTTCACCGCGAGCGTGGGTCTCATGTATGCCTTTTGGGCCAATGCGCGCTGGCCCATCGCCGCCCGCGCGCCGTCCGAGCAAGCTGTCGCCGCACCCTTGGTCGAGCGGCCCGACCACGAATTGCCCCCGCTCTGGCTCGCGCTCGCTCCCATCGTGCTCCCGGTGATTTTGATTTCCGGTTCAACCATCGCCGACCTCTACAAACTGCCGCCCCAGCTCAATCACCTGATCGACACCTTCGGACACCCCAACATCGCGCTCGCCCTCGCCGCCGCCATCGGCCTCATCACCGTCGCCACGCGTCCCGGCCGCGACCCCAAAGCCGTAAAGGACACCGTCCAATCCTCCCTCGCCGATGCGGGCATGATCATCCTCATCACCGCCGCCGGTGGTGTCTTCGGCGGCGTGCTCCAAGAAACGGGCGTCGGCGAACGCATCCAGGGCCTCGCCCGCGAGTATCGCATCGGCGTGCTGCCGCTCGCGTTTCTAGTCACCGCGCTCATCCGCACCGCCCAAGGTTCCGCCACCGTCGCGATGGTCACGAGCGTCGGTATCGTCGGCGCGTTTGCCACGCCGGAAACCCTCGGCTGTCACCCGGTCTACCTCGCGCTCACGATCGGCTGCGCCTCCAAACTCGTGCCGTGGATGAATGACAGCGGCTTTTGGGTGGTCTCGAAAACCGCCGGCCTCACCGAACGCGAAACGCTGCGCACGATGTCCGTGATGTTTTCGATCATGGGCACCGTCGGCTTTCTCGCCGTGATGGTCGCCGCAAAATTTTTCCCGTTCGTCTGACCCGATACCGCGGTCAAAAAGTGGCACGGGCGTCCCGCGCGTGACAGACCGGGCATCTTGCCCGGATCGTGTCCGATCCCTTGGGCGAGACGCCCATGCACGCCGCGATCCCCCGCGCGCCCACCCTCGGAAATTTTCCTTGGCCTCGCCCGACTGCCGCTGCCAGCGTCCACCTTTTCCTCCACTCCGTTCCCCCCATGAAAAACCTCGTCCGCTCCCTCGTCTGCCTCGCTCTCGTCGGCTCCGCCCTCGTCGCCGCTCCCGCCACTTCCGCGTGGAAGTCCCTCTTCAACGGCAAAAACCTCGACGGCTGGCGCAACCCTTACACTTGGGGTGAATCCAAAGTCGTCGGTGACGAGGTCCATCTCATCGCCGACAAGAAATTTTTCCTCGTCACCGAGAAGTCTTATTCCGACTTCGTGTTCGAGGTGGAAATCCTCCTGCCGGCCGGCAAGGCCAACAGCGGCGTGATGTTCCGCGCGCAAGTTCAGCCCAATAAAGTCACCGGCTACCAAGCCGAGGTCGACGGCGACCCGGTCCGCCTCTGGTCCGGCGGCCTCTACGACGAAGGTCGCCGCATGTGGTTCGCCAGCCCGATCAAGGGCGACGCCGCCAGCGAGAAAGCCTTCCGCGACCGCGCCGGATCCTCGTTCAAGCGCGACGGCTGGAACACCTACCGCATCACCTGCCAGGGCCAAAGCATCAAGATCGAGGTCAACGGCGTCGTCACCACCGACATCAAGGACTCCATGGACGCCAGCGGCCCCATCGGCCTCCAGCACCACGGCGAAAAAGGCCAGACCTACAAATTCCGCAACGCGCGCATCCGCGAGCTCTGACGATTTGCAGGTAGCATCGGGACCTCCGTGCCCGATGTGATTCTAAAGTTTCGAGCGGGGTCACAATACCCCGCCTTTTTTGCGCCCATTCCCCTACCAGTCCCGCTCACTGCGCCCCGCTCCACCCGCCGCCCAGTGCCTTGATGAGCTGCACGCTCGCCGCGTAACGCGCGCCGAGCGTCTGCGCCGTCGCCCGCTCCGCCAGCAACAACGCGCGCTGCGCGTCGACCGCCTCCAGCGAGCCGATCATCCCGCCGCGCAGACGTTGCTCAAAATACGCCGCCGTCTTCCGCGCCGATTCAAGCGCGCGCTCCTGCGCCGCCGCTTGCTCACCGTAGGCGCGCACGTTGCCGAGCGCGTCCTCCACTTCCCGAAACGCCACGAGCGCCCGCTGGCGATAGTCCGCGACCGCCTGCTCGTAGCGCGCCTCGGCCGCCTGGAGCGTGGCCCGGTTGCTCTTCGCCTTAAACACCGGCAACGAGACGCTCGGTCCCACCGACCACAGCCGGCTCTCCCACGAGAACAAATCCTTGAGTTCAACGCTCTCGAGCCCGGCCGCACCCGTGAGGCGCACCGTCGGCAGGAAGCCCGCCTTCGTCACACCGATCGCGGCGCACTGCGCGGCGGCGAGTCGCTCCGCTTCGGCGATGTCCGCCCGTCGCAACAACAACTCCGCCGGCAAGCCCACCGGCACCGCCGGAGGAAGCGGCGCGGCTCCGGTGCGCGGCGCCACGCGAAACGTCGCCGGCGCCTCGCCGCAGAGCACCGCGAGCGCGTTTTCAAAAATCGCGCGTCTCCGGGCGACCTCGATCGCGTCCGCCTCGGCGTTCGCGAGCTCGGTCTCGGCGCGGCTCACGTCGGCGTCGAGCCCGACCCCTCCCGCGACCCGCGCGCGGTTCGTCGCGAGCGCTTCACCGCGCAGCGCGACCGTGCGCCGTAGCACCGCCAGCTCCGCATCGAGGGCGCGCAGATTAAAATAGTTCTGCGCCACGTCGGCCGTGAGTGTCAGGCGCACCGTCTGGGTCGCGGCGTCCTGCGCGGCGAGCTGCGCCTCCGCGTTTTCGAGCGAGCGCCTCACGCGGCCCCAGATGTCCAGTTCGTAGCTCGTATCGAGCGATACACGGAAGGAATTCTGCGTGAGCTTCTGCCCGCCGCCGCCCGGGGGCGGGTTCTGTTGTCTGCCGTTTTCTGAAATCCGCGCGCGACTGGCCGACGGCGAGAACGTGGCCGAGGGACCGGTGTCGGCGACCGCCGCGCCCAACGTCGCGCGGGCCTCGTCCAGCCGGGCCACCGCCCGCCGCAGATTCTGGTTCGCCGCGACGGAGCGGTCCGCGAGCCCGTCGAGCACCGGGTCATTGAAGAGCCGCCACCAGCTCGCATCGAGCGGCGCCGCGACCGCCGCCGCCGGTTCGCGCCAGCCTGCGGCGGTCGCCGTGGCCGGACGTTGGTAGTCGGGACCGACCGAGCGACAGCCCCCGAGCATCGCGACGGAGAGAATCAAGAACAGCGGCTTCATGGCGCGGGCGAGGCGATCTCCTCGATGAAGAGATCCATTTGTTGGCCGACGTAGATGCGGCGTTTCAGATCGTTGGGAAATTTGAAAATCACCTGGAGCACGCGCGTATCGACGCGCTCGGAGCTCAAGCCGGTGAGGCTGCGTTTCGGGACGACGTAGGGCTCGATGCGCACAAATTCGAGCGGGATGGGCGTGCGCGTGTCGCCCTTGAGGTAGCCGGTGGCCTTGCTTCCGGCCACCACGCGAGGCGCGAGTTGCTCGTCCACATCGGCGCGCACCTGCACTTCGTCGATTGCCCCGAGCAGGATCGGCGGGGTGGTCGCGCCGGGCGCCGCGTATTCCCCGGCACGCGTGTTCACCTGAAGGATCGTGCCGGCCGCCGGCGCGCGCACGATCCGGCGCTCGATCAGCGTTTCCGTTTTCACGATCGCCGCGCGCGCCGATTCGACCCGCGCTTCCTGGATCGCGAGGTCGTCGCGGCGGCCGTCGGCCTCGTCTTCGGAAACACCTCTCGTCGCCCGGAGCGCTTCCGTCCGCCCGGCCTGCCGCCGCACGCGGGCGAGCTGGGTTTCCTGCACGCGGAGTTCCGCCTTGAGTCCGGGGAGCTGCGCGACGAGTTCGCGGTCGTCGAGCTGCAGCAGCGGCGCGCCGGCCTCGACCTTGTCCCACACCCGGACGTGGACCTTCGTGACGAGTCCGGCCGCGGGCACGCCGACGGCGGTGTTCTCGCGCAGCGCCTCGACGAGCCCGGCCGCGCCGATGCCGCGCACCGAAGGTTTCAGCGCGGGTGTGAGCGGAGGCGCGGGCATCGGCTCGTTGGCGGTCGTGTTGCGGACCAGGAGAATGACCGCCGCGATGCCGGCGAGCGCGGCCCAAAGGGAGAGTTTTTTCAATAAGAACATAGTAGGATCGGTTAAGTGATGGGATGCGCGGCCGCGATGGCAGCGGGAGAGGAAAGCACCCGGGTGATGCGACCGTCTTCCATCTCGGCCATGCGGTCGCCGTAGCGGTAAATGCGGGGATCATGCGTCACCACAATCACGGTGCGTTTCCCGTCGCTGGCGGTGCCCTTCAAGAGCTCCATCACCTGATGCCCCATCGCGGAATCCAGCGCCGAGGTCGGTTCGTCGCACACGATCAGCGCGGGATTGTGGACGAGAGAGCGCGCGATCGCCACGCGCTGCTGTTGGCCGCCGGAGAGGCGCGAGGGACGCTCGTTGATTTTTTCCGGGATGCCCACGCACGCGAGCATCTCCTTCGCGCGCGCCAGAGCTTTCCCCCGGGAAACACCCTGGATGCGCAGCGGCACCGCGACGTTCTCCGCCACCGTGAGCGTGGGCAGGAGGTTGAACTGTTGAAAAATAAAGCCGACATGGCCCGCGCGAAACCGCGTCACCTTGGCCGGCGACAGCGTGTGCAACGCGTGGCCGAGCGTGGTGATCTCGCCGGCATCGGCGTTGAGCGTCCCGCAGAGCACGGAGAGCAACGTGGTCTTGCCGCAGCCCGACGGGCCGACCAGCAGCAGCATCTCGCCCGCGAGCGCCGTGAAATTGACCTGCTTGAGCACGGGCGTGACCTGGTCGCCGTTGCGAAACGATTTTTCGACACCGCGCAACTGCACGGCGACCGAGGGAAGTGGGGAGTCGGCAATCATGAACGGAAAACGATCGCCGGTTCGATCCGCGCCACGCGCACGACGCTGAGCAGCGCCGCGCCCATGCAGATGAACAACACCGCGCCCAGCACGCCCACCGGCACCGGCCAGAGCAGCAACAGCGGCACCCGGCCCGCCGGAATCGCCGAAAAGAACGCGCTCATCACACCGACCCCGAGGCCGAAGCCCACGAGGCCCACGATCAACGCCTGCAGCAGAATCATCGCCGCGAGCATGCCGTTGCTGGTGCCCATCGCCTTCAGCGCCCCGAGGTAGCGGGTGTTTTCAAAAACAAACGCGTAAAACGTCTGCCCCGAGATCGCCACGCCGATCACGAAGCCGACGACGACCATGACACCCACAACGAACGGGATCGGACTGAATTTGACCATGAACCGCTCGCTCATCTTTTTGAATTCCCCCTCGGTCACCGCCTTCAGCCCGGTGGCCTCGGTGATCGCCCGGCAAACCTCCTCGGTCGAGCGGCCGGGCAACGGTGCGGCGAGGACGTGGGTGAGCATCTTGCGTTGGTTAGGCGCGTAGTCTTTGGCCCGGTCCCAGGTCGTGTAGATGTAAGTCGCGCCCGCCATGCCCTGACTCAACGCAGCAATGCCGACGATCCGGGCGCGGCGGTCGTTCATCTCGAAGACGTCGCCGACTTTCAGCTCGATCCCGCGCATCGCCTTCACCTGCTCCACGAAGTTCGCGTCCACCACCACGCTTTCGGCGAGCTGCAGGTCGAAGATGTTGCCCGCAACCAGCTTCGTCGGCGCGCCGGCCAGCGTGTTCGCGTCGATTCCGACGATCTGCACCTGTTGCGAGGTGCCGCCGTCGCCGATCAGCCGGGCCTGCGCGAAGCCCACGTAGAGCGGCGCCGCCCACGCCACGCCGTCCACCGAACGCACGCGGTCGATGTCGGTGTCGCGGAGCGGCTGGTTGTCCGCGACCTGTTGCACCAACGGATCGAAGACCCAGATGGGCGAGCGGATGTTGGAAATCGTCGAGTAGGAGAAACTCAGGATCCCAAAAAAGAGCGCGAAGCCCTGCGTCATCAGGATCGTCGCAAAAGCGATCCCGCTGACCAGCATCAGGTATTTGGCGCGGTCGCCGAAAAGCATGCGCAGAGCGATGTCGAACATGGTGGGTTCGCCTCGAATCAGTCGTTGCGTGCTACGCTCTCGTCCGCACCGGAGTCCGGCCGTGGCGCGGACCGGCGATCGGTTGTCCGCCGCTCACTGCGGAGCGTTTCAAGTTTAGCCTTCGCCCCCGTCGGCACCTCGACGCGGGTCGATCCGACGGCGCCGATTTCGACGGTGGTGACCCGTTTGATCTCCTTGGTGCCAAACGGCAGCGACGCCGTCGCGGTCACCGAGATCATATAGCGCAGCGGCCGGCCATCACCGAGCCAAAGGCGCAAATTGCCGACCGGCGTCTTCAGCTCCGGCGCCAAGCCACCGGGCGCCCGCCCTTTCATGACCGCAACCATCAGTTCCTTGGCGGTGGTCTCGGGCAGAGCGCCGAAATAGGAGCCGTCGTCATCCCGGCGCAGTCCGCCCAC
>CALSBN010000017.1:0-39564 GCA_943373185.1 Opitutus sp. GAS368
CGCGTTGGCGCCTCCCCAGATTTTGATGATGCCCCAGAAGAACCCGACCATGAACACGAGCACGAGGGCCGAGCCGAACCCGTCTCGCACCTGCTGCAACTGCGCGAGGATCAGGCTCGGGAAGGGCAAATCCGCGGTTTGGCGGAGGGTGGTAAGCAGCGACAAAGTCATCATGTTTCTAAAAGCCATACGAAAATCATAACTTGTCAAACACTATCGTATGGCTTTTAGATTGGGCATGGCTGACTCCCGCCCCATCAAGAACAGTTTCTCCTTCTACGCGGCCGATATGACCGCCCTGGACGAACGGGTGGAGGGACTCAAAAAAGCGGGCGTCAACGCCCGCAGTGCGACGGTGCTGCGCGCCCTGATTCACCTCACCTCTCCCGCAGAGATGATCGCCCACGCCGTCCGGCTGGCCGGTGACAGCGCACTGGGGGTCGCCACCTCGGACGACGACGTCATCGCCGGTCATCCGACCGTCAATCTGCCGAAGGACGATGTGAAGAAGCTCGACGGCGTCGTCGCTCATCTGGCCAAGGCCAAGATCGTCGCCACCCGCGCCTACGTCGTGAGGGCTATCCTGCGGGCGTCTCCGGACGGGAAAACGTTGGCGCCGGCCGTGGAGAAGTTCCTTACGGATTTCCCGAATAAGCCGCGCGGGCTGTCGAAGCTCCGCTTGGAGCAAAAGGCCAAAGCCCATGGCTGACGCCGCGCAGATCGCCCACCTGCAGGGCCTCGAAACCTACCTCCGCGCTCATCTGCGCGGACAGGATCACGTGCTGGCCCGTGCCGCCGCCGTCTTCACGCGCGGCGAATTGGGGTTGGCGAGAACCGACGGGCCGAGAGGTGCGTTCCTCGCGGTCGGGCCAACCGGCACGGGCAAGACCGAACTGGTGCTCCTGGCGGCCCGCTACCTTTTCGGCGCCGATCGGGTGCGACGATTCGATCTGTCGGAGTTTCAGCGGGCCGATGCCGTGGAGCGGCTCCTCGGGGGCGATGCTTCGGACTCGGGTGCGATTGGACGCGCGGCCAGCAGTGATTCCCCGCGCGTGTGGCTCTTCGACGAGTTGGAGAAGGCCCACCCCAAAGTCTTGGACCTGTTCATCCAGATGCTGGAGCCGGGGCACGTCACCCTTGCGAATGGCGAGACGGTGTCGCTGCGGGCCGACTACGTTGCTTTCACCTCCAACCTCGGCGCGACCGAGTCGATGCGGATGGCCAGCTCGAGCCCGGCGAGCGTCGAGCAAGCCGTGCTGCGTCGGGTGGCGGAATCCCTGCGGCCGGAGCTACTGGCGCGCATCCCGGACAAGCTCGTGTTCGCGCGACTTGCTCCCGACGTTCAGCGCGAAATCGCCGAGCTACACCTGGCCAATGAAGTCGCGCGGCTGAAGTCCGTGGGGTTCGACCTGGAGGTGTCGCGCGAGGCATTGGAGTTCCTGATCCGCGAGGGATTCCATCCGCAACTCGGCGCGCGGCCGCTGCGGCAGACGATTGAGCGACAGCTACAAGACGCTGTGGTGCGGGGGTTGTTTGCGTGCGGGTCAGGGACCGGCCGAATGGTCTATGACGCGAAACTCAATTCGCTGGGGCTGGTTCACGTAGCTGGCTAGTGCTCGGAACGGCGAGTTCCTGTTTCATCAGGTAGTCCTCGTCGTCGCAGCGCCAACAATGTGCGCAGGCCACGTGAATCGGAAACGCAATAAGGCGTCCTAGTGGACGAAGCTTATCAGGGAGATGTGCGGACCTCCGCCGCTAACCGGTCGAAGTAAACACGGGACTCGTTCACCAGTCGCTGGTGAGGGCCGTGTGGCGTGCGTGGGCGAGTTTCGGCGGAGTGCGGAAACTGTCGGCCGTGGCGGAGCCACGGTTGAACGCTTCGGGTCTCCAAATATGCCAGAGCCGTGGTCGACGGAAACGCGAGATTCATGTAGTCTTCCCAACCCTCGATTGTTTCGAGGTCGAAAAACTGCAGGGGCATAATTGGACCTTGGGTGCTGAAGATCGGCCGCTGCAGCTCCTTCTCAAGGTGCTTTTCGAAATGCTCGCTGATCGGCGGACGCAAGGGAACACGATCGTAGACGACGGCGCATGGAAAGATCCGGGCAATTCCAGTGATCGGTGTGCCATCCTTCCGAAACGCGTCACCACGCAGAACGGCATCAGCCACGCGCAGCGCTTGTTTTACTGAGGGCAGAATCAAAGCACTGATAGGGCCGAACATCCCCTGGGCTCGGAGTGCCAACGTAGCAACCTTGGCCTTCACTTCGAAAACAAACGCGGTGCTGCCGACAATCACGAGAATATCGGCCTCCGGCGTGGTTTTCCCATCGCGGTAGTGATAGTTGCTCAACACCTGAATGTCCGGGCGTCCATCGAACCAGCCGTGGAAGAGGCTCGCGAGATAACCCTCCAGAAGATAGCCAAACGGGCCGCGCGTTCCTTCGATATTTTTGCCTCCAGCCGCCTGGTGACTCGCATCGAGCAGGTGGGGAATGGCCGACAGGAATTTCTCCAGCACGAGATTTTGAGAAAGCGGTATCCAGTGGGTCGAGAGTCGAACGAACGGCCGAACCATCACGCTAAACGATCCATAGAGAAAGTCGGCGATATCCCCGCTCGCGACCCGGCCAGCTCCGATGTGAGAGGGATCCTGAACCGCGAGATCGAGCAGTCGCCTCACGTTTTTCCGATCCCGCTCAGGAATGCACGCCGCTACCAATTCAGGCTGCACAATCAAATTCTTCCAGTCAGGAGCACCTGCTTTGAAGCGGCACGACGCCGTGCTGACAAAAAAAGCTGCGCGGATGTAATCTTCGAAACTCATTCCCACTACCGCGTGAAACCAATCGTCGATGGTGCAACCGGCTCGATCTTTGAAATGCGTGAGAATCGCTGGATTGCGCCAGTAGGCGAAGAATCTTCCGGCACAACTTCCGAACATTTGGACACTGTTGTGCCCAAGGTGATTTCGGATCATTTCTGCAACGTCCCGTTCCTCCCAGTCCTCGAACCGGCGACCGTCAGCGATGCGTTGCCGAAAGCCGGAGGAGAGGGTTGCGCTTTGCAGTGAAAACAGAACCCGGCCCAAGTCGCTGGTAGTGCCGGGACCGTTAAGTTTGCGGCCACCTTCGCGATCACAGCACATGCCAGCCAGCTCCATTGCGGCAAGTATGGCGCGGTCCGAGAAAGGTATGAGCACGCCGGCCTCGGCGAGTTCAATGCACAACGGTGTGACCCTCTCTGAATCTTTCTTGGTGAGAAGCATCCTCAAGATCGCCCCCAGGTGAGCGAAGTGCTCCGCCGAGGACACCGGCTCGTTCGCAAATACGTCCTCGTTCGCGTGCTTCAGCATCGCGAGGGCGTGGATAATCGGGGAGAAATTATACGGCGCGAGAACCTTGCTACACTCCTCCAGCGTGAGCGCGCCACCGGGGCCGAATACATCTTCCGCATAGAGGCAGACCCCTACATTCGAAACGATTTTTTCGGATCCGCTCATGCCTGGTTTGGATGAAGCTGTTTTGGTTGGCTGAAGGGTGCATAATGACCACCCCGAACTAGTGGGCAATCAGCGCCCGCAGCATTCTTCAAAAGGTCAATCGTAGTCGGCGGCACAAAGTGGCGCACCGCCCTAGAGGCACCGCTGCGCCCGGTCATTGGAAGATCCACTCGAGCACGTTGGGCATGAGGGGGCATTTTGCGGTAGTAACTGCGAAAAACTGACAACGAGAAACGCGGCCCCTCGACTTGCAGGTCTGCCGCGGAACGAATGGGAGCGCGTTGCGCCGCTGCCGTCGGCAGTCCGGGCAAACCCGGCCGACCCTCGTAACTTCTAGCTACCGAACAGATTCGTTTGTTGGCATTTCTGTTTTGGGCGTTTTCATTGGACTTTTCCGAGAGAATGCCGCCCCCCCTCAATCACCCCATCGAAGCGACCCTGCTGATGAAGCTTCGGCTTGTCGTCGCTCGTCATGGTGAAATGGATGGTGCCGGTTGGTGGAACACCCGCGGTGTTCTCGGCCGAATTGGCAAGGCCGGTTTGAGTCGTGGACTCCCTACCACCCATTACTTTGCCCAGGCGCGAGTTACGTTCGCTGTCGCAGCCGCGCGCTGCAAAGAAGTTTTCAGCCCGCCGGCTTGCTACACACTTTGGAGTTTGCCTCCAAGCATTGAAGAAATCCTTGAATCCCAGTGGCAACTTTGGTGCCGCTCAGCGTCAGATTGGGAGCCATTTTTTGCCGAACTCGCGGAGGCCAATTCGCGTGAGTTACTCGACCGGCTAGTGGGGTTGCAACTCGTCGATCAAACCGTGCGGACGACGGTCGCGTCGCTCCATGTGTCCGCGCAAGGGAAAGCCGTTCAACTTCCCAGCATTGGATACCCGGACGCCAATTCGATCCGCCTGTTGGCGGCAACTTTCGCACGCGGTTCGAAGGGCCAGCTCACGGTTCCCTACATGAGAGCCGAGTGACATGAAGAACCCTGCACTCAGCTACTCCACTCGTCTGCTTCGCAAGGGGGCGCTCATCGAAGAATCCTACCGGATATTCGGCTGTTGGGAGCCGGATGATTCCGTGACGGCGAACTTGGAGCGCATTCGAAACACCAATCCGGTCGGCGCGAGAAACGAGAGTTGGCTGCGCGAAGTCACCACGACGATGTCCGGTCGTTTCGGAATTGGTGACGCGCTTGCGTCGCTCGCATGGCTTGCGAGGGCACAATATCCACTTGAACGATGGAAATTTTGCCTGCTCTGGCATTTGGGCTCCACGGACGGTTTGTTCTTTCGTTTCATGGACGAGTTCCTTTTCCCTCAGCACGAAGAGGGGATTGCGGCGTTCGAGACCTCCGCAGCGTTGCCCTTCGTGGAGTCGGTTGAACGGGAAAAACTTCTTGGGGCGCCGCTTTCTGAATATGGCCGGGTGCGGATGGCTCGGGATCTGTTTCGAATGGCCGCGGCATTTGGTCTCGTTACGGGACAAACCCGCCGGCGTTTTACCAATGTCGTCATTCCTGACGACGCGATCCTCTACGCCCTATATAGTCTTCAGGCCGAAATCCCCAGTGTGTCGCGCGCGCTCCAGTCGCGGCGCTGGCACCTATTTCTCCTCGCGCCGGCCACCGTGGAGCGCGAGCTTCTCAATCTCCACCAGCTACGCCGGCTCCGCTATGAGCAGGCAGGTTCAATCCGCGAACTCTCGCTTCCGCACGCCAGCCTCCTCGAATTTGCCCGGTCCCTCACGTCATGAACAACTGGAAGGAGCGCCTCACCGACACCCTGGAACCGGTCCTCAAGGCCGACGATCCTCGGGCCAAGCTGGGCGCCTACCACGACATGCCGTATGCGATCTTCCACTATCCACCAGAGGCTGAATTCGAACTGCGGGAGGAGGCGCGCCTGCTCTCGATTCGCTTGGGCAACGGCGGCAAACGGGTAAAGACCATTTCACTCGCCGAGTGCCTTACAGCGGCGCTGGCGGCCGAGGGTATGGACATTTCCGCCATCCGCGAAACGGAGCGGGCAGCAGGTCTTGGAGCGATGGTGGAAACGGTGCACAATGTGCTCGCCGACTACCGTCCGTTAGTGGACCTCGTGGCGGAGCGCCTTCCGTCCGATCAGGACCCAATGAGGGACGTTGTCCTAATTACGCGCGCGGGTGCTCTCTTTCCGGTTTACCGCACGCATGCCCTGCTCGAACAGCTCAAGGGTCGGCTCATGGTGCCTGCGGTGCTTTTCTATCCCGGCGAACTCGAAGGTCCAACGGGGTTAAAATTTATGGGAGTCCTGGACCCCGACCCTAACTATCGTCCGCGAATCTTCTGAAATCTTCCCCATGCCAGCCATCAAGGAAATCCTCGCACGCCCCGTCGCCCTCAACATCGAGGAGGTCATCAAGGTAGATCAGAACGACGCCGACATCATCAAGTCTGAGATCGAGGAATACGTGATGACGGATTCGATTCTCGACCACTTCCTTCGGGTGCTGGAACGCTACCACGAAACTCCCGCAAATCCGCATGAAGGTATCGGCGTCTGGGTGTCGGGGTTTTTCGGTTCGGGAAAATCGAGTTTCGCGAAGCTTCTCGGTCTGGCGTTGGCCAATCGTGATATCTTGAACGAAGGCGCCGCAGCCCGGCTCGCGGGTCGGCGACCGGACAGCAAGAAATTGCAGGTCATCCTCAAGCAGATTGCCGAGAAGATTCCCGCCGACGCGGTGATCTTCGATGTGTCGACCGACCGCGGTATTCGCGCGGGCAGCCAGACGATGACTGAAATCATGCATCGGTGTTTCGTGCGGTCGCTCGGCTACGCCGACAGCATCGACCTCACGCAACTGGAGATCGACTTGGAGTCGGAGGGACTGCTCGACACATTCAAGACCAAGTATCACGCGGTGTTCAAAAAAGACTGGGACGCCGAGAAAGCGAAAATCGCCTTCGCCCTAAGCCAGGCTAGTCGCGTGATGTCCGAGTTGGAACCGGCGACCTATCCCGCCGCCGATTCATGGGTTAAGGCCGCGCAAAACAGGGCCGACATTACTCCCGGTATTCTGGCGGATCGCGCTAAGTCTCTCATGACGCGGCGTCGTCCAGGCCGGACGCTCGTGTTTGTGGTGGACGAAGTGGGCCAGTTCGTCGCGCGCGACGTCCAGAAAATGCTCGATCTGCAGGCCTTGGTTCAAGGTCTCGGTCGCGTCGGCCGCGGCAAGATGTGGCTCATAGTCACCTCGCAGGAAAAGCTCACTGAACTCGTCGGCGGCCTCGACGACCGGCGGGTTGAGTTGGCGCGCCTCATGGATCGTTTCCCGCTCCAAGTGCATCTGGAGCCGTCCGACATTTCCGAAGTTACCAGTCGGCGCATTCTGTCGAAGAACGCCGTCGGTGAGAACCTGCTCCGCGCTCAGTTCGAAAAACATCGTGGCCGTCTTTCCACCTGCGCCGCGGTGACGGCGGACTATCGACTGCCCGAACTCACGGCCGAGTCGTTCATTCGCCTCTATCCGTTGTTACCCTACCAGGTGGAGCTGATTATCAACGTTGTCTCCGGCTTACGCACGCAGGGAGGAGCCAGCCGCCACGTCGGCGGGGCTAACCGCACGATCATCAAACTCGCGCAGCAGTTGCTCATCCATCACGACGTCGCACTCGCCGATCAGGAGGTTGGTGCGTTGGTGCGGATCGACCAGGTTTACGACCTCGTTTCGGGAAACATTTCGAGTGACCTGAAGGCGAAGATCTCGGGCATCGCCAGCAAGGTCCCGCACCCATTCGCAGAGAAGGTCGCCAAAGCAATTTGTCTGCTTCAGTTCGTAAAGACGTTCCACCGGACGCCGGAGAATATTGCCGCGTGTCTGCACCCTGCGATTGATGCCGACTCGTGCGCCACGCAGGTTAAGGAAGCCCTCGATCTGCTGGAAAAAGCCAAGCTCGTTCGTTTGGGCGATGACGGCTACCGCATTCCCTCACCAGCCGAAGACGATTGGGAGAAACTGCGCGACGCCGTCACACCCAAGCCGGCGGACTCAAACGAGACGCTGCGCGAAACCGTCTTGAAGCTTTGGTCCCCGACACCGGCGCACAATCTGCTGGGCGTAAAATTGTTCAAGGCCGGCCTGTTCCTAAACGAGCGGGTGGTTGTCGAGGGCGATGTTCCGTTCTATCTCGCGCTAGCCTCCAGCGAGGCTGAATTCACCGAGGCGCAAAAGGAGCTTCGTGCTCGGAGCCAAAGTGAAACGAAACACGTCTTCTGGGCCGCCCGGCTCAACGAGAAGATTGAGCATCACGCACTGGAATATTTCCGCTCGAAGGAAATTCTGAAGGCCAAGGAGCGTGGCGCACGGACGCAGGCGGAGATGTCGCTGGTCGGCGAGGAAAAGCGTCGCCAAGGCCGTCATGCCGACGAGCTCCGCCGTCTCCTGCGGGAAGCCATTTTAGACGGGGCCATTTATTTCCGAGGCAATGATCGCAGTCCCGATGAAAGCACCACCGAGGTAGCCAAAGCGGCCGAGGCCACGCTGGCGAAAGCCATCCCGGAGATTTTCGACCGCTTCGAGGAAGCCGCGGCGCGCGTCTCCAAGTCCGATTTGGAGTCGGTGTTCACCGTAACCAATCTTCATGGCCTGCCACCGGTGTTTACGTCCCTCGACCTCTTGCGCACTGAGAATGGTCAGACGGTTTTCAAGAGCGATGCCAACCCGCTCCTCGAAGTTCTCTCTCGAATCCAGAACCGTGTCAGCTACGGCGAAACCGCCACGGGTCGTTACCTCGCAGACGACTTCGAGAAGGAACCCTTCGGTTGGGATTTTGAAGTCGTGCGTCTCTTTGTCGCTTGCCTGCTTCGCGCCGGCCAAATCGACGTCACCGCCCAAGGTAAACTCATCGAGTCGGCCCAGTCGGTCGATGCCCGCAATCTTTTCACGAACAACAACACCTTCCGCGCCGCGAGCTTTCGGCCCCGGCAGGCGATGGACTTCGCACAGCTCGTGCTGGCGGCCGACTACTTCAAGGAAGTCTTCGGGACTACGATTCAGGACATCTCCAGCCCGGAGGCCGTCGCCTCTGCCATCCGTGCGGCTTGCATCGAACCGGAAGAAACCTTTTCCGCGCTGCACACCGTCTTGATTTCCAACAGCCTCCCGGGCGCATCTGTCCTGCAGCAGGCGCTCGATCAGGCCAAGGTCATCCGGACGTCCGGCGATGAGCAGGCGATTCTGGCCTTCAACGGTGCCTACAAGCAGATCAAAGAGGCCATCAAGCGTGCATCGGATCTCGGCGCTCAACTCACGGAGCCGAATCTGCTGACGCTCCGCAATGCACGCGCGGCCTTGCGCGACGAGTGGGTGTTCCTCCAGACCGAGCCCGAACTCAATTCCAAGCTGCAGGAGGCCGCGGCAGAGTTGGCCGACCTTCTCGCTCGCGAAACGTTTTATCAGTCGATCCCCCTCATCGGGCAGCACGCCGAAGCCATCCGCCACGAGCACAAACGGCTGCACGCCGAGGCTTCCGCCGAGCGATCGGCGGCCTACTCGCAGGCCATCGCCAAGGTGAAAGCCATTCCCGGCTGGGGTGACTTCACCACTGAGCAACAGCAGCGCCTCTTGCAGCCACTGGTCGCCTGCGCGGGACCCGCCCCGGCGACACATACGATTCCCCTGATTCGCGCCGATGTGGATGCGTGCCCTGGGCGCACGCAAAAGGTGATCGAGGAAATCATCCGACTGATCGACGGATCGCGTATCGTCCGCCTCGAAGTGGGGAAATTCTTCTCCGGCGCCATCGAGACGCAGGAGCAACTCGACGCCTCGCTCACCAGCCTGCGCGAGGCCTGTGAGCAACAAATCGGCGAGGGCAAGAAAGTCTTCCTCCAGTAGTAAATATGGAGAAAGAGATCCGTAGTCTGCTCGCCTCGACCACGCTAGCCGCCCGTCGGCTGTTGGAAGAGGAGTTCGCGCGCCAGATTGAGGGCACCTTTGACATCTTCGCCGATGGCCGGGTGAGCGATGGCCCGTCAAACGTCCTGACTGCGGAGCAGCGTTTCATCCGGGAAAAGATCGTCGCGTCGATAGAGCGACGGCGGGACAAGGGTGAGTCTGCCGAGGAGGCGGTTTACGCCTATATGCGGGAGTGTGCCTTTACCTTTTTGAACCGGCTGGCCGCATTCAAAATGATGGAGTCTCGCGGGCTCGTGCAGGAATGTGTTTCCCGCGGACCGGAGTCGTCCGGGTTCAAGGAATTCACGGGTCTGGCCCCCGGGTTGGCCGTATTGCCAGACAAAGGCTATCGCCTCTACCTGGAGTGTCTCTGCGATGAAATCGGCCGTGAGGTGGGTGTTCTCTTCAATCGCAACGATGCAGCATCACTTCTCTGGCCCGCGCGGCGGACCTTGGACGAGGTCCTCGAGCGTCTCAACGATCCCGCTTTGGCTGCCGTTTGGGGTGAGGATGAAACCATCGGGTGGATTTACCAATACTACAACGATCCCGCTGAGCGGAAGCGGATGCGCGATGAATCCTCGGCGCCTCGCAACAGCCGCGAGCTGGCGGTCCGAAACCAGTTCTTCACCCCGCGTTATGTGGTCGAGTTTCTAACCGATAACACACTCGGTCGTCTCTGGTATGAAATGACCAAGGGGCGCACGCAGCTGGCGACCCGCTGCCGTTACCTCATTCGTCGGCCCAACGAAGTTTTCTTGGGCAACCCTTCGGTCATCGCGCATCTCAATGCCGCGGCGCCTTGGGTGCGCGAGGTAATCACGACGGCGAATTTTTCCGCGCTGCCGGAGGACCCGGCGGTCTGGGAACTTTCCGATCTTGGGCTCGCGATTGACGGCTACGGCGAAATGAAGCGGCGCGGGCGCTCTTGGGACGACTTTGCCGCGACATTTTATCAACCGCGGTCCGCCGCTGCTTCCGGTGACTGGGAAGGCGACGCGTTTGAACTTTGGTGCGCGTTGTTCGCCTACCAGCGCGATGCGCTGCGCAACGGGCATCACAAGGATTCGGATCGAGCTTCTGGCGATACCATGCTGCGCGGACTCTGGCCGGCCCTGCGCCACGCATTGCAACACCCACCGACGGGGCTTTCCCAAGAGGAGACCCTACGTCAGCCGGTGTTCATCCCGCATCGGCCGATCAAGGACCCACGCGAACTGCGGCTCATCGATCCTGCCTGTGGGTCGATGCACTTTGGACTCTACGCCTTCGATCTTCTCAGTGTGATCTACGGAGAAGCGTATTCCGCGCACGTTGACTCCGGCACACAGGCGTTGTGCACCGCGGCAGGGGTTTCGGTTCTCGCAGATTCGGCTTCCGACGCCACAGCCTTTGCGCGGGAAGTCCCGCGGCTGATCGTCGAGCGCAACATTCATGGCGTCGATATCGATCCCCGCGCGGCGCAAATTGCCGGTCTCGCGCTTTGGCTGCGGGCGCAGAAGGAATGGCAGGGGCTCGGGCTCTCCGCGTTGCAGCGCCCCACGATTCGGCGGTCGAATATTGTCTGCGCCGAGCCGATGCCGGGCGATCCTGAACGGCTGAGGGAATTCTGCGCCTCGCTGCAGCAGCCCGTCATTGGCGGCATGGTAGAAGCCATCTGCGAGAAGATGAGATTGGCGGGCGAAGCGGGTTCGTTGCTGAAGATCGAGGAAGAGATTCGTGATCTCGTGCATGCGACCAAACTTCGCTGGACCGACACGCACCGCTTCGAGAAAGGCGAGGAAGAGTTGTTCCCGAAAGCGGAGATACTGGCGGTATCCCGGCCGCGCGATCCGGTGCAGACCGAGTTGCCGGTGGATTTTTCGGGTATCACGGACGAGTCGTTTTGGGAGCGAGCCGAGGAGCGAATTTACTCCGCGCTGCGTGCTTACGCCGAGGCCTCCGAACACGGCGATGGTTTTCAACGACGGCTTTTTGCGGAGGACGCCGCTCGCGGCTTTGCCTTCATCGATCTATGCCGTCAGCGCTACGACGTGGCGCTCATGAATCCGCCGTTTGGCGACGCCAGCCTTCCGTCGAAGCCCTACCTCGACGACACATACGGCGACACCAAAGGCGACGTCTATAAGGCATTTGTCGAGTGCTTCCAAGCCCGGCTCACGCCCGCCGGCTACCTCGGTATTATCAGCTCCCGCACTGGCTTCTTTCTCGGCCAGAGCGAAGACTGGCGCACCCGCGTCGTTCTCCGTCTCTTCCGCCCGATTGCCCTCGCCGACCTCGGTATGGGTGTGCTCGATGCCATGGTCGAAGTCGCCGCCTATGTCCTGCGTAGCCTTTCCGTGCAGGAAGCCCGCGACCTCACCCTCTCCATCGTCCCTGTGCTAGAAAAAGTCGTCCGCGACTCGCAGGACCGTTTCAGTCTCCCTAAGTGGCAAGCTGCCCGAGGCGGAATTAAGCGGCATCAAGCCGCCGCAGAACTTGAGCACCTAGAAGCCCACGGTTTCGTCAAGTCCAGCCTCGGCGACATCGTTCGCTATTCGCCACTGTGGCACTCGGCAAAGAGAGTATCGGTCCCACCTGAAACAGTCTACCCGCCGCTCATTTGCGTGCGTGCGTTGCACGATCAAGATAAAGGGAGAGCGATTCTTGCAACCGTCCGTGACGGCGGTTCCAAACGGTGCTTTGTATGCGATCCCGGAAGTTTTTCGGTAATACCTAAATCTCCTTTCGCTTATTGGGCAGGCGACAACGTTCGTGGTCTTTTCACGAAGTTCCGTGCGTTTTCGTCCGGCGCTCGTGGCACATACGTGGGCTTGCAGACATCGGATGATTTTCGGTTCCTCAGGCTTTGGTGGGAGGAAGATTCGGGCGCACACGGAACGAAATGGTTCCCTGTGTTGCGCGGGGGAAAATTTCGTCCGTTTTACGCGGACATTCCAATGGACGCTAACTGGAGCGAGGACGGAATTGAGATCAAAGCATGGGCGGGATCCCTTTATGACAACTCCCACTGGTCACGAATTATAAAAAATACCGCCGAGTATTTCCGCCCCGGCCTTACTTGGCCGCTCCGCGGTATCGTCTTTTCCGCCCAAGCAGTGCCATCTGGCACAATCTTCAGCGTAGCAGGGAAGTTGGCCTCCAGCCAAAACGTCGATGAGTTACCGACCCTACTGGCCCTGTTCAACAGCCGCGCTTTCGATTCGTTGATTGGACTTTCTGCAGGAAAAGTTGGTGGTGTCCAATACGAGGCTGGTCTCATAGGCCGCATTCCGATTCCTCCGATTGAGGATACGGATCGAGTTCGCCTAGCCGAACTCGCTCAGAATGGCTGGAGCGAGAAACGTGCAGTAGATACGGCCACATTAATTTCGCGCGCTTTCGTGCGACCAGCTCTATTCAATGTAGGAGCTGGAACGCTGGGCGAACGCGCCGCAGCGTGGATCGCCCGCGTGCGCGTGAGCGAAGAAAGCGTGGCCGCCATCCAAGCCGAAATCGATGACCTAGCCTTCCGCCTTTACGGCCTCGACGCTGCTGATCGGGCAGCTTTGACGTCCACCCTTGCGACCGAAGCTACCGCTGACGCCGAAACGGACGCTGGCGAAGACGAAGAAGAAGAAGCCATCGCCGACGCAGCTGTGCTCGCCGCCGATTTACTGACCTACGTCCTGGGGTGCTCCTTCGGTCGCTGGGACATCCGCTACGCCACCAGCGAACGGCCCGCTCCGCCAGCACCCAACCCATTTGCCCCGCTCTCTGTGTGTCCGCCCGGTATGCTCCAAAGCCCCGCTGGCCTCCCGGCCAAGCCCGGCGATGTGCTCGCCAACTATCCCGTGCGTATCAGCTGGACCGGCGTCCTCGTAGACGACCCGGCTCACTTGGAGGACATTGAGCGCCGCGGGCGCGATGTCCTCGCCGTGCTTTTCGCCGACAGCGGCGACGCGATCACCGACGAAGCCCGCACCTTGCTCGGTGCGAAGTCCCTGCGCGAATGGTTCAGGAAGCCCACAAGCTTCTTTTCCGATCACCTGAAACGGTATTCCAAGAGCCGTCGCCAGGCACCGATTTACTGGATGCTATCAAGCCCTAGCGGGCTCTACACGCTATGGCTATATTACCACCGTTTGTCTCCAGACACGTTTTTCGCGATTCAACGCGAGTTCGTGAAACCCAAGCTGGAGGACGAGGAGCGGCATCTTTTCAATCTGAAGCAGGCCGCCGGCCCGTCCCCTACACCCTCGCAAGCGCGTGAGATCGGAGTTGCTGCCGCGCTCGTTGAGGACCTCGGGGCTTTCCGCGACGAAGTGCAACGGGTCGCTCCGCTCTGGCGACCAAACTTAAACGACGGCGTAATCATCAATCACGCGCCGCTCTGGCGCCTCACGCCGCACGCGCCGTGGCGCAAGACGCTCAAGGAGACTTGGGATGCCCTTGTCGCTGGGAACTACGATTGGGCGCACCTAGCACTACACCTCTGGCCTGAGCGGGTGATTCCGAAATGTGCGAAGGATCGCTCTCTCGCGATCGCCCATAACCTCGAATCCTTCTTCTGGGAGCAGGATTCGGAAACCGAGAAATGGGTCGCGCGCAAACGCACCGAATCCGAAATCAAGGCCCTAGTTGCCGAGCGCGCCTCTCCGGCAGTCAAGGCGGCGTTGGATTCGCTGCTCAATGCCCCCGCGCCGAGCGGTGGTGGCACAAAGCGGGCGCGAAAATCGAAGGAGAGCTGACCCAGATGGCCAACGCCCTGCAAAGTCTCGCCGAGATCTTCAACAAGCGGTTGTTCCGCATTCCCGACTACCAGCGAGGCTATGCCTGGGGCCGGCGCCAGTGGGAGGACTTTTGGGCTGACTTGGAGCGAACGGCGAGAACTCAACGCACCCATTACTGCGGCCAACTCACGCTCGAACTCGCGCCGGAGCGCGATTGGAGCACATGGACGGAAGAAGCCGGTTTGATCCGTGCAGCGAGCTACAAACCTTACTTTGTGGTCGACGGCCAACAGAGGCTCACGACCGGGATCATTTTAATCCAGGCGCTCCTCGAGAAACTTGAAGACGACGGGCTTTTTGCCGGCGAATCAGTGTCGGATCACCGGGCGAAATTCTTGGTGAAACCCAGTGGCCAACTCCGTCACTGCCTTTTCGGCTATGCAAACGACAACCCGAGCCATCTTTATTTTCGCACCCAGATTCTAAAGGCGCCCTCAAACGAATACTCCGGGTTGAGGACGCTTTATACGACGAATCTGGAAGAGGCATTGGGTTTCTTCCGGCGGAAAGTCATTCAGGGTGACACTGCGGAGCGTGAGGCGTGGTTCTCGGCCCTGTCTCAGCGGTTCCTTTTCAATGTCTATGAACTCACCACGGACATCGACGTGTTTGTGGCGTTCGAGACCATGAACAACCGCGGGAAACCGCTAACCCGGTTGGAACTGCTCAAGAATCGTCTTATCTACCTTTCCACCCTCGCTACCGGAACTCCGGAAGACGAGCGGAACCAAGTTCGCCGTAACATCAATGCGGTATGGCGCACGATCTATCAGGAACTCGGGCGAAATCCGCGCCAACAGCTCGATGACGACGAATTTCTGCGGGCGCACCTAATCGTCTATTTTCCCGATACCAGCGACCCTGACCCACTAACCCAGTTCTTGCTGAACAAACACTTCAGCCCGGACCGGCTCGACAAGGGAGAGCTAAAGCTCGCCGACATCCAGGACTACATCGACAGCATCCAGCTCGCCGCTCGCTGCTGGCATCAGATTCATTTTCCAGAAGATCACGCTGATATACTGTCGCAGGAAGTAGTGAGCAGTCTGGAGCGAATTCGTCGACTGGGTTACGGCGTATTTCGGCCAACTTTTTTGGCGACGCTGGCCAGCGTCAAAGAGTCGGCGTCTCAAAACGAAGTGCTGATCGAAGCGGAGCGTTTTCTCCTGCTCGTCCGCAGCTTTGCCTCGACTCGCTCCAACGTGGGGGAAAACGAATCCTACCGGCTGGCCCGCGAACTTTTCCGTGGCGACCTCACGGGGCCGGCAGTAGCGAGCGCGCTCCGAAATCGCGTGGTGAGACATTTCTCCGTAGCGGCGTTCCAAGTGGCAATCGACGAGCTCTTCGAAGGCCCGGAGGGGAAGGGATTTTATGGTCTGAACGGGCTCCACTATGTGCTTTTCGAATACGAGGAGCATTTGCGACGGGCGGCAAAGGCAACGGTGGCGAAAATCACGTGGAGCGAATTCGCGGGTTCAGGCAGCACTATCGAACATGTTTTCCCCCAGCAAGCGACCGACGGCGATTGGCCGGCGTTCTCGAATTTCACCAAAGACCAAAAGCGGCACCTCGCTCATTCGCTGGGAAATCTCGTGGCCTTGTCGCACTCCAAGAATTCCAGCCTCAAGCGCCTGCCTTTTGCCGACAAAGTAAGCGGAACGGAAACGAGTGCGGGCTTCAGCGAAGGATCATTCAGCGAGAACCGCATCGCCTTGAGCCCGCAATGGACGGCAGCCGAGATTGAAGCGCGCGGTCTTGAACTCTTGAAATTCATCGAGCAGCGCTGGACGATCCCGCTCGGTGACGATGCGACAAAACGGAAACTTCTGAAAGTGGATGTTTGGTCGCCGCCCCCAAGCCCTCAATCATGAACCCGCTCCCGGAATACCTGCATATCCAATTGGAGGACGAACTACGTTCTCGGCGGGTAGTAGTGTGGTATGATCCGGACCGGGAGTTCGGAAGTTTTGTGGGCGGGCTCGAACGAAAGCCCAGTGGCGTCTTACCCACCGTGCGAGTCGGTGGACTTCAAACGACGCTGGCGATATACGACGGTTCCTTCTTTGCGCTGCGACTTGAGGTTGAGCCGATGGTCGAGTCATCAAAGCCGGAGCCGCTGTTGATCTACGTCCCCGGCGAGCACCCGTCCGAAAAGGGTTCACCCCTGAAAGAATTGGAGTGTGCGGGTAAGCTTTACGAGCGGACGCTAAGCAAGGTCGCGAAATCACTGCTGAAGCGCACTTACACGGAAGGCACCATCGACGAAATGTTTCGCGACCGGAAACTCGGCTACGACGATGTCTCCCGGCTCCTCGAACCCGCCAAGGAAGGGGAGTCTTCCATCTTGAAGCTCGTGCTCGGTGAGTTGGATGCACCGTCGATGCTGGCGCGGTGGCTCCACGACACGGCCACCGACGCAGAAATCGAGAACAAGGGGGGGCGTCGGGAACTGACGAAGCTTATCGCGCTCAAGTGCGGAGTAACTCTTTCCGATTCAGGCAAACTTTCAGATCACCGCGATCAGCTCTGCCGGTTTCTACTACTAAACGAATTCCGGCAGGACTTGCTGTGCGCCGAACCTTCCAGCCTTTCACTCGTGCCGAAGGCGGCGCTCAAGGAGCAACGCGATTTCATTGGCCGGGTATTGGATGGATTAAGGAAAACCTACCCCGCAACGTTCGAAATGGTCGCCGACTCGGTTGAGCAAGAGTTCTCGCTCGCGGCGGCAGGAATCCAAGCGGCGGACTTGGGCAGCATCGACACATTCCGGTTTGAGGAAAAGGCCATGCTTGCCCATATCGGCGGTCTGATTGCAGCGGGGCGCTACGAGGACGCCGGCAGAATCGTGGAGGAGCACCGCCACAGCTATTGGGCCAAACGAGATCTGTCTCGCCGGCAGATTCAATGGGAGCTGTGTGCCACGTTGGCCGAACTCGGGTCCGAGGCCACAAGGGTGTTGGGTGAACTAAAAACAATCAGCGGTGGTGCGCGGGCCTACGTCGAGCGCTACACGGCGGAGAACGGCTGGCATCGCATGGATGCCTTGCACCGCCGACTGGAGGCACAGGTGGCACGAATGCAGGAGGAGCCCGAAGCCGAACAGGCAGTGGCAGTGGTGCGCGCCAAGACCGAAGATGTCTTGCGGGCCATGGCCAACGCGTTCGGCGGCGCCTTGGAAAGCGACAAATGGGCCGTCAGCCGTATTCTGCATCAAACGCAGATTTACCCGCAGAAGGTGGCGCCGTTGCCCGGAAAGGTGGCTTGGTTTTTCGTCGATGCCATGCGCTTCGAAATGGCGGGAGAACTCGCGCGACAATTGTCCGAGGCGGCTGAAATCGAAGTGACTCCGGCGGTGGCCGCGCTGCCGTCAATCACGCCGCTGTGCATGGCGGCGCTACTTCCAGGAGCTTCGGCCAGCTACGCCGTCGTTGAGCATGAAGGTAAGGCGGCGGCCAGAATCGGCACTGCGCTCCTCGGTGATGTCGGGGACCGGATGAGCTATTTGAAAGCGCAGGTGCCGGACAGCGGTGACGTCACCCTTGAAAAAGTGCTTCAGCTCACAACCTCGAAGCTGCAAGGCCTTACAGCAGGCGCACGTTTACTGGTAGTGCGTTCGCAGGAAATCGACTCGCTCGGAGAGAAACACGAACTGCTCGCCCGTCAGCTTATGGACACAGTGATCGGCAATCTCGCGCGGGCCGTTCGACGCCTCGCGGGATTGGGCTACGAGCGCTTCGTGATCACGGCCGACCACGGGCACCAGTTCTCCAGTCGCAAAGAGGACGACATGAAAGTCGATGCGCCGACGGGCGGAACCGTAGAGTTGCACAGGCGGTGCTGGATCGGGCGGGGACCGGCGATTCCGGTCGGCGCGGTGCGGGTAAGCGGAGCCGATCTCGGCTACGACTCGCCGCTGGAATTCGTTTTTCCCCAAGGGTTGGGCGTCTTCAAAGCTGGTGGCGGTCTCAGTTACCATCACGGTGGTTTTACGCTCCAAGAATTGATTATCCCGGTGCTCAGCTTTCGACTGCCGCAATCGGGAGAAAAACACCTGCCGCAAGGTGCCAAGGTAAAGCTCACCGCAGATTTCCAGGCGATCACGAACCGCACGTTTGTCGTCAACCTCGAGATGGACGCTGACCTCGTAAGCCCCGAGCCGATAGCCCTCAGAGTTGTGTTGATTCACAAGGGTGAAGAGGTGGGCTTTGCCGGCATGGCGCAGGGAGCGGAGTTTAACAGCGCCGACAAAGTGTTGACCCTCACACCTGGTAAGCGGGCCAGCGTGGTGCTGCTCTTGACCAAGGACGGGGTGGATTCCGTCTCGATCATTGCCCAGGATGCTGGCTCACCGGCCGTGTTCGCCGAAATCAAGGGCGTTCCGGTCAAGTTGAAGTCCTGATTTTCACCATGTGCGCGTCCCCTTCCTCCGACTCCCTCGACGATAAACTCAATCGCGTCTTCGCGGGTCGCGTGGTCCGCAAGGATCTTGTTCGCCGAGTAAAGGTGGGCGCCAATGTGCCGGCCTTCGTCCTCGAATTTCTCCTCGGCAAATATTGCGCTTCAGCCGACCCGATGGCCATTGAGATGGGTATGCAGGTCGTCAACGACACCCTGCGCGACAATTACATCCGCCCTGACGAATCCACCAAGGCTCAAGTGCTCGTAAAGAAAAAGGGGAAGCACACGTTCATCGACAAGGTGAAGGTGAAGCTCGTGGATTCGCAATATTGGGCGGAAGTCGTGAATTTCGGCCACCAATACGTTCATATTCCAGACCACTACGTTCACCAATACGAGCGGCTGCTCACTGGCGGGATCTGGGCGCAACTCGACATGGCGTTTCAGTATGACGAAGAGACTAAGGGGAAATATCCCTTCTGGATCGAGAAGCTCACGCCGATCCAGCTAGCGACGTTCGACATGGAGGAATACCGGAAAATCCGGTCCGAGTTTTCGACCGAAGATTGGCTCAATCTTATCGTGCGTTCGATGGGCTACGAGACATCCGGCATGGAGACGCGGACGAAACTTTTCTACTGCCTGCGCCTCGTTCAGCTCTGCGAGAGAAATTTCAACTACGTGGACCTCGGTCCTCCGGGCACCGGAAAATCCTATGCTGTGCAGGAACTTTCTCCCTACGCAGCCTTGCTGACGGGACCAACCACGGTCGCGAACATGTTCGGTCACATGAGCGGCCGTCGAAAGGGCATGGTCGAACTCTGGGACTCTGTCGGCTTCGACGAAGTGGCTGATCTTGAGAGCATGCCCAAGGAAGTCATCACCACGCTCAAGACCTACTGCGAGTCCGGCAAATTTCAGCGCGGTGCTGAGGAGAGCGCGGGCTACGCCAGTATCGGCATGTTCGGCAACACGCGGCAGCCCGTGGACGTCATGCTGCAAAGCAGTCACCTCTTCGACCCCATGCCCAGTGTGATTCGCGACGACGTCGCGTTTTTAGATCGAATCCATTACTATCTCCCAGGCTGGGAAATGCCGGTGATGAGAAATGAGCTGTTCACCGACCATTACGGGCTGGTGATCGACTATCTCGCCGCAGCATTGCGTGAACTTCGGAAGGCTAACTTTACCGAAGCACTCGACCGACATTTCTCTTTGGGTTCGCACCTGAATGCACGCGACCGCAAGGCGGTTCGGCGCACGGTGTCCGGAATGATTAAGGTTCTTCACCCGCATGGTGAAGTTTCCAAGGAGGACACCGGGGCGCTGCTGGCGTTCGCGATTGAGGGACGCCGCCGGGTGAAGGAGCAGCTCAAAAAGATGGGGTCGTTCGACTATCATCAGACCGCCTTCAGTTACTTGGACAACGACACGGGTGATGAACATTTCGTCGGCGTTCCTGAGCAGGGCGGACGAGATCTTATCTCCACAGACCCGTTGCCACCGGGCACTGTCTACGCTTCGTCCGTCGACAGCACCGGAATGGTCGGCCTCTATCGGATCGAGGTCAGCCTTTCGGGTGGCACCGGAAAACTGAAGATGGCGGGCGGCGCCACTGGGTCGACGAAGGAATCATTTTCTCGGGCGTTCAGCTACTTGCAGTCGAACAAAACCCCGCTGGGGATAGCACGCGACTGCGATACGAACGACTTCCACGTCGAGTGCATCGACCTGCTGGGCAACCAGACCGACGGTGATATCGGCGTAGCGTTTTTGGTGGCCTGTTATTCCACGTTGAAGAAAACATCCGCGCTGGCGGGGCTTATTGTTTTGGGGGACCTGAGTATCCAAGGAAACATCAAGGCGGTCCGTTCTCTCAACGAGCCGCTTCAGGTTGCGATGGACAACGGTGCCCGCAAGGTGCTCGTGCCAATCGAGAACAAGAGGCAATTCCTCGAGGTTTCGGCTGACATAGTTGAAAAGGTCGACCCGATTTTCTTTGGCGACATCCGCGCCGCCCTCACCAAGGCATTGGGAATCTGAAGTGCTTCACTGCGAGGGCAGCAACAGCAGTTAACCTAGAGCAGCCCAGCTGTCCGGAAAGAGTAGTGTCCCACATGCAGTGGATCATCCTCGGCCGTGCCGACGATGACGTGGTCGATGAGGTCGATCCCGATGATCTTCGAGGCCTCCCTCAGTTGGCGTGTCATTTGGACGTCCTGGGCGCTGGGCGCCGGGTCCCCACTGGGGTGGTTGTGTGAAACTACAATCGCGGCGGCCGACGCTAGGATCGCGATTTTGAACACCTCCCGCGGATGCGCGAGCGCACATGTAAGCGTCCCGAGCGTGACCATCGTGCGGCTGATGGGCTTGTTCTTCCGGTCGAGACAGACCACCCACAGGCTTTCCTGACAGGGATTCTTGGCGTAACCGTCGCGTAGATACTCCGCGATTTTGTCCGGCGTAGTGAGCGCCTGCACGTCGCCGAGTTGGACGAGGTTGTAGGCGATGCTGGCTTCGTAGATCCTCATGTTTGTCGGGCGGCGGCTGCCGTGCGCTTTCCCGGAACCCTTCCGGGAGATCGGCGGTGCAACCGCGCCCGGCTTTCCCCTGCACGCCGAGTCACGGGCGGAAGCGCCGAGGAGCGCAGCGACGAGGGGGAAGCGCCCGCCCGGAAAGGTGGAGCCGCGCGGAGCGCGGACTACCTTGACCGGCGTGGCACGATGGGAAATCAGGCGGGGCGGAATAATCGTGCCACCGGTGCGGCCGCACCTGTGACCCGACCGCTCGGCCTCCCTGCCGTGGGGCGCTTGCCGCATCTATGTGCCGTCACCGGTCGCGCGAATAGCCGATAGAAAAGCGATCCCAGCCGATACGTCCGCCGGGGATGACGCTACACTCGCACGACTGTCTGCGCCGAAACGCGCAGGTGTCGTCTAAATCACTAATCGACATCCTGTTAACCCGGCGCGGACTCTCCCGTGCCCAATCCGATCACCCTGTTTCCCGCGACCAATGGCTATCGCCGCCGCCTCTTCGACGGTAGGGCGGTGAGTGTATATTATGACCACCACCCACGCAACGAATGGGCCGAGCACAGCCGCGAGGAAGAACAAATCTCGGCAGTATTGGACGGTGCGGTCGGAATCCTCAAATGGAAGCCTCCGGACGGTGACTGGCGTGAACAGAAGATTCAGGGACCGACCGCATGGCTGATCCCGGCGGGGACGCCGCACGCCTTGGTTTGTCCGGATCAAGCGGAGATGGTGACCCTGTTTCTTGAACCCACCTTTGCGTCCGAGATCGCGGCGCGCGAGAAACCCGAAGTCACGGTGGAGACTCTCGCTTACCTGGTCGGTCGAGACGCCCTGATCGGACAACTGAGCACCGCATTTCGACGGCTCTGCCGTGGCGATAGTGATCCCAACGCGCTCTACGTCGAGTCAATCGGCACCGTCTTCGGGACCCATCTGCTGCGCGGCCTCACCGATGGTGGCGCTTCATCTGGTCAGCGTATCGGCCTGCCTACGGAATCGCTCCAGCGGGTGACCGGATTCATCGAGGCACACATTGGCGAGCACCTCGATCTCACGTTGCTCGGCCGCGTCGCAGGATTCAGCCCGAGCCATTTTGGCCGGTTGTTCAAAACGAGCGTTGGCCTCACTCCGCACGACTATGTGATGCGCCGCCGTGTCGCGAAGGCGGAGGAACTCCTGCAGCACTCTGGAAAAAAGGAGGTCGAGATCGCTCTCCTCTGCGGATTTTCCGACGACACCTTGATGGCGCGGTGGTTTCGCCGCGTCCTCAACTGCCGGCCGAGCGAAGTCCGAACGCAGCGGCTGCGGTGATTTTTGCCGATATTTTGCACGGCGCAGCCGATTCTAGGGAGATTCGGCATGGTAATATAGGTAAGCTTCAATCTAGCCGCGGGGCGACCATTCGCACCGCGTTCCCATCCAATCGCCAATCGTGGTTAACCCCGCCGCGTTAACGTCCTCCTCAAATGCTCCATGCCCCAACGCTCCCATCCTGTTCGAATCACAATTCTCTTCGATGCGGCCGACTACCGCATCTTTGTCAGCGCCACGCGCCAGCTTCGCCGCATCATGGGGCGTAACGCCCCCGACGTAACGGCACTGATCGTGTTCAACCTCCAGGATCGCGACGCCACGGGCCTCGCCGATGACTACCTGGATGCGATTCGATGGCCCAGTTCGGCGGGCCGCGTCGTCACGCTCAGAAGCCAGACGAGATCGAACCGTTCGACCCGCAGCGACTCCCGTGGAACGCGACCGACAGCGCGCACGAAATCGCCGAACCCACCGGCGCCGGACGATCCGTCCCGAAACTAGGCCAGGTTCGGTGGCCGCCGCGTGGCGCCCCGCGCCGACAGAGATCAACCTGCGCTCGGGCGAGGCTGGGACTCGTTTGCTCTCGTGAAGGAAGTGAATGGCAACCTCCGCAAGAGTGGTTTCCCGCTGCGCCGAGGATGCTTCACGACGGCCTTCCCGTCCGCCAGAGAGAGAAATGAAGTGGGTTTGAACCACGGCTCGTCCGCCGGTTGCCAGTTTCGAGACGTCCGCCCACTGCTGACCCCGCCGCTGTATTTTCGGATTTCGCGTCCACCCATTTTCTCGGAGAGAATCTTCGCGCCTTTCTCGTCGGCTGCGCGGAAATGAATCTGAGTCCGCAGATTCGCCATGAATACGTCCGCCTTCCGTTCGGTCTCGAATGCAGCGTAGAACGAGAGTGGCGTTTGGGTCGCTGAAATCAGACTGACGCCGGCCTCACGGAGTTCGTCGACTGTGGCGTGATCCGAGAACCCGTCCTCGGAAACGAGTGTGGTTTTCTGCCCCTCATCAAGAACCAGCGCGATCAGGTTGCGCCTTCGCATCTCGTCCGGCTCAAGATCGAAGCGCCGGAAGGCGTGCAGGAAAAAGAGCTGCTTGAAGAGCAGGTTCAAATACCGGCGCTCGACCTGATAAGTTTGCGGCACGGAAAGGCAGATGAGCCGGCCAGCGTCGACCTCAGCCAAGCTGAAATTGGGCTCGAGCGAACACACGACCTGACGGATGTCCGGCGGCGTATAGGGTCGGAGGTAGTTTGCGACCGTGTAGACGGTGCCGCTCTTTTGCTCCGGCGGCTGCGCGTGGAAGTCGTTAAAATATTGCCGCTCCACCTCGGCCGCCGGACCGGGATGCTCCGCGAGCCGTGCGAGCAGCAACGCGGTCTCCGAAGACACGCAGATCGCGTCGTGGACGTTGGCCAAGGTAACCGGTAGTTCCGCCGCCTCCAGCGCGTGCATCGCGTGCGTGATCGCGTCCCTCGCCGTCTCCTTGAAAAACGCCTGGCCGCCGCGCTGGCCGGAGGCCGTGGCCGTATCGACGATGATCTTGGCATAGGTGCCCCACGGAACCGAGGCATCGCCCAGAATGTTGAGCCGCAGCGGCGGCACCCACTGGTCCGGCGCAATGTGGGTGGGTCGCACGCGGATCAAGCGCAGCGTGTCCTTCTGGCCCAAGGCCGTCGCCATCGCCGACAGCGGTTTCCACAACGCCCCCTTGGAGTCCACCGCGAGGATGCCGGTGTTCGGCAGGGTTGAGCGGAGTCCGTGCACGATCGGCACCACCGCGCGCGCGGTTTTCCCGGTGCCGGTCGCCCCGGTGATGAAGAAATGGCAACACGCCTCATCCCGGGTCCATTCGAGTCCCCAGAGGCGGAGCACCACCGCCAGCTTCCCCTCAAAGTGGGCCGTGACTGCCGCGTAGGTCAGCCATCCGCCAACCCCCAACGCGACGACCGGGAGCCAATAGCCCACCGGCGGCGCAGCCGAAAGCCGCACCAGCACGGCGAAACCGAAACACAAGACGACGAGGCCGGCGGTGCGTCCCATCACGCGAGCAAGATGATGACCGACGCCAGCACACCGACGGTGACACCTGCCAGAAAGGTCGCGAGGATCTGACGGCGAAGGGCGGTTTGGAAATTGCGGGCAAGCGGAGCGAGGGACTTCTCCAACGCCTGGAGCCGCGTCACCGCGTCGGCCACAGGCTTGGAGAGCTTCGCGTCAAGTTGCGCCTCCAATTCGGCCGGCTTCTCGTCCAACGACACCTGCACCTCCGCGAGCGCATCGCTGACGCCGGCCACGGTCTCCGCGGCGTTGGTCACGTGGGTGATGCGGTCATCGAGGGCCTTTTTGATCTCAACGATGGATGCCTTCAACGTGTCCTCCGATTGTTTCACACGGCGCCAGTGCCACGCGATGAGGAGGTAAACCGGATCGGATGGATGCAGCTTGTAGTGGGCCGGGACCCATTTCAGATCGTCCGGAAAGTGCCCGGGATCGAGCAGGTCTTCGGGTTTGGCCGGCGTGCTCACGGCAGCAACAATTCCCGGGCTTTCCCGAATTCCTCTTTCATGAGGTCGTGAAACCGCGCGCAGCGGGAGCGATCCAACAGGTGGAGAGCATCGGAATGGCGTCCCCGGCCCACGGTGAGATTGCCCTGTTGGAGTCGGTTCTTCGTCACCTCCGCGAGACACAACACGTCGATTTCAACCGCTCCGAGGTCAAGCAGGCGCTTGCGCGCGTTGCTCTGGCCGAAGAGATCGAGGTTCCCGCCATCGCGGAGATTGCGCGCGACCAACCAGCGGACCCGGCTGCCATGTGAGTCGAGCAGCTCCGCAATTTGGGAATTCGCGTCCTTGTCGTCCGTCGCGATCACCGCGAACACCAGCACGCAGCCGAATTCATCCTGCAACTCCGGCAGGCGCGTCTCGTCGAGGTAGGCGATCACCTTGCTGCCGCCAGTGGCGCGATTGTCCACCAACACGACATCGGCGTCCGGGAGAACATGGACGATCCGGTCGAGCACACCCAGTTTGTCGGCGTCGACGTCGGTGTCGATGAACTCGGCCTCGGGCACCAGCCGGTTGAAAGTCGAATTCGCGTGGTCGAGGTCGAACGCCTTCACGCGAACGCCGGCGTCGATGAGGTAGTCGTGGAGCAAGGTGGCGACAAAGCTTTTGCCGATACCGCCTTTGTCCTGGGGAAAGAAAATGATGCGTTTGGTGGTCATAGCTGGATGGGTTCAGTAGTTATCCCGCGCGATCTTCGGGCCGCGCCGTCCGGAGGTGGGTTCGACGGGAGGCGGCATGACCGCCGGTGGAACCGGGTTGGAAGCACGTGCTGGGGTGGTCGCACGGGCCGTGGCTCGGTGCTCGCGACGGACGCGCTCGATCTCGGCCTTGGTGAATTGGCCGCGGCAGTAAACTCCGACGCCGGCCGGCGAAACCCTGATGCCGTTGGCGGAGAGCGTCGCGGCGATGTGCTCGTAGCTCATGAACTTCGCCCGCCAGACGAGGAGCACGTCGCGGTAAGGCGCGAGCAGGCCCCGGTGGTGCGCGGTGGGGTCGTAGTTCCGAGCGTCCTCCATGAGGCGGGCGTGAAGTTCGTTGGTTTCTGCCATCGCCGGAACGCTATCGGCGTATGGCTTTAAGTAAATCGAAAAAAGTTTTCGTATGGCCGGTAGAAAGTAGCGGCGAAGTAGTGGTCGAGTAGTGGCGAAGTAGCGATGTAGTGGTGGCGGAACGAGAATTTCCTAGCGAACGCTAGGGGTGGCGTGTCCATGGATTCATAGGTAGAAAGTGCGGCTGGTGCCGCTCAAGTTCAGTCTTCGCCTCATCAATTACAGAGTGATTCCATGGTGCCGACTGGGGTCACTCAAATGATTTTCATGGCGTCGTAATGAACTCAGTATGGCTTTTAGTCTGGTAAAGATATGGGTTTTAGACAGGGTCGTAAGCATGGTCAGATTCGATAAGCCCTGCGTCCTTGCTCATGGTGCCGTGGAGTATTTCCGCGAGCACATGGCTGTGGGTGACTACCTGACTCAAGACGGTAAGGTTGAGATGACTTGGCAGGGAGTCGGGGCGGAACGTCTCGGTTTGGCTGGTTCATGCCAGCTCGCGCACTTTGAAAACTTGTGTGCCGGGCTGCACCCGGTGTCTGGGGAGAAACTCATGGTTCGGGATAAAGGCGAGAATCGACGGGTCTGTTATTTTGGACAGGTATCGCCGCCCAAGGATGTTTCCGTTCTCCATCTAGTGGGTGGCGACGAGCGGATCGGCCGCTGGTGGCAGGAAGCGGTGGCGGAGACGCTGCGGGAGATGGAAGCGCTGACCGCGACCCGCGTGCGGCGCGCCGGTCAAAATTTCGACCGTCGCACCTGCAATATGGTGGCGGCCGTCGTCACCCATGACGCCAACCGGGCACTCGACCCGCAGCTGCACACCCATGTGTGCATCATGAATCTCACCTACGACGGAACCGAGGGCCGCTGGAAAAGCGTTCAACCCTCGGGATTCTATCGGCATCAAGGCTACCTGCGGGAGGTTTGTTACAACAAGCTCGCCGGATTCATGACGGCGGCCGGGTATGAATTGGAGCCGGGTCAGCGCCTCGGCTTCGCGGTGAAAGGCGTCCCACCGGAGTTGCGCGAGATGTTCAGCAAACGGCGGCGGGAGATCCTCCGGCAGGCGGCGGCGAGCGGAGCGAATTCCCAGGATGAACTTCAGGCCATTGCCGTGCGCAGCCGAGCCGAGAAAACCAAGGCGACCGCCGCGACCTTGCGCGCAGGCTGGCTGGCCGAAGCGGGCGCGCACGTGGAAACCCTGCGGGCGGTGGTCGCAGCCGCACAGGGTGGGCCTGCGAAACTCGATCCCGTCACTCCCTTGGATGCGTTGCGGTCGGCGGAGGCGCATGTCTTCGAGCGCAAATCCGTCGTCGATGACCGACTGTTGCTCCGCGAAGCCCTCATCGCGGGTCGCGGTCAGGTGTCATTGGATGCGCTGAAGCGCGTCATGGCCGGCCGCGAGCGTTCCGGCGAACTGGTCCGCGTTGACGAGGAGATCGCTTCGCGGGAGGGTCTGGAGTCGGAGCGCGAATTTACCGGCTGGGCGAACACCCAACTCAAACGTCGGGCGGCGCTCGGCAAAGTTCCGCGCGGTTCCACCTTGGCCAAGGATCAGGCGGCGGCGGTGCGCGACCTGCTGGGCTCCACGTCGGGTGTCGTCATCCTGCAAGGCGACGCGGGCACCGGTAAAACCACGTGTCTAAAAACCGTGGTCGCCGGTATCGAGCAGGCCGGCGCCCGGGTGTTTGGCTGCGCGCCGTCGTCGGGCGCTGCCGATGTGCTTCGCCGGGAACTCACGCCGGAAGCGGATACGCTCCAGCAATTGCTCGCCAACGAGGCCATGCAGCAGGCGACGAGGGGCCGGGTGCTGATTGTCGATGAGGCGGGACTCGTTTCCGTGCGACAAATGCGCGATCTTTGCCGGCTTGCAGCTCGCAAAGACAACCGGCTCCTGCTGGTGGGCGACATCAAGCAGCACGCTTCGATCGAGGCCGGCGACGCGCTCCGGTGCTTGCAGGAATTCGCCCGCGTGCCGGTGTTTCATCTGACCGAAATCCGGCGGCAGGTGGACCCGGCCTACCGGAAGGCGGTGGCCCGGCTGGCGCGCGGTGACGCTTTCGGTGCGTTCAACGAATTCAACCGGCTCGGTTCCGTCTACGAGATGCCGGATGAGTCCGGGCTCTGGCAGGAAGCCGCGGCGGACTACGTGCGGACCGTGCGGGCCGGAAAATCCTGTCTGGCGATTTCGCCGGTATGGGCGGAGATCCGCGAGTTCACTTCGGCCGTGCGCGCCCAGTTGCGGCTCGCCGGTGTGCTCACCGGCACCGAGCACGCGGTCACGACGGTCGAAGCGCTCAAGTGGACGCAGGAGGAGCGTCGCCGGGCGCAGAACTATCGTCCCGGCGATGTGCTCACCTTTCACCGTTCATGGGGGCGCTTCCGCAAATTCGATACGGCCGCCGTGGTTCGGCAGGAGGGCCGCCAGCTGGTGTTGCGTGACCCGGAGAATCGCGAGCAGTGGGTGGACCCCCGGCAGGCCAGCGGGTTTGAAGTCGGCACGACGAACGAGATTTCCCTCGCGGTGGGCGACCGGCTGTTGATCCGGGCGAACGTGAAGCCGGCGGACCTGCGCAACGGCGATCTGGTCGAGGTCGCGGCCATCGGCCACGACGGCGAGATTGCGCTCAAGGATGGGCGCGTCCTCCCCGCTTGGTTCCGCGGCTTCACCCACGGGTATGCGGCCACGTCGCACGCCTCGCAGGGAAAAACAGTGGACCGCGGCATCGTGCTGATGGCAGAAGCGGGCATCGCGGCTGGCGATCTGAAACAAGCCTACGTCTCAAACTCCCGTTTCCGTGAAAGTCAGGTGATTTTCACCTCCGACAAAGCCGCCGCCCGCGACGCGATGATGCGTCTCGCCGACCGCAAGCTCGCCCTCGAAATGGTCGGCCCTGATCAACCCGAGAATCCGTCATCGCGAACGTCCTGGCGCGCGCGCTGGGAATCGCACGTCGCCCCTGCCGTTCACGCCAAAGTCCCATGAGCATCGAAATCTTTCCCGGCACTAAGCCGCTCACGCGGCCAGCGCCCCCGAACTGGGGCGAAATCTCGCCCGAGGGGAAGAGGGCGACCGTGGTGCGTTTCGCCCTCGTGAACCGGTGGGTGTCTTTTCCCGCCGATCAATTCAAACGCTGGGAGCACGCGGTGGGCGAACCGGAGATGCTAACGATCAAGACCGAGAAAGAGGAAATCGTCATCGAGGGCCGCGAATTGGCCGAGATCCGCGCCGCGCTCGATCTGGGGCGGCTGTGCGAGCTGCGCGTCAACTTCCCCCGACCGACGGGAGCGCGGCCCGGTCCGCAGGTGCGGCGAATCACGATTGAAACGGCATGAAGCATGGCGCAAAAACGACTCAACGATCCGTCGCAACTCGACCTCTTCGCGCACGCGCAACATGAGCGGACTCCTCAACTACGGCCGGATGGCGGAAACCCATTGGCGCCAGCATTGTCCCCGGATGGTGCGGCAACTGACGCGGCTGGGGCGACTGCCAGCGGCGCTACTGGACGCACAGGAGAGGACGACGGACGAAATGGAAACCCTGATGAAATCCTTCCGCAAACAGGGACTGAACCCCCAGCAGGCGCACGATCAGGCGTGGGAGCTGGTGAGGGAGAAATACATCCTCCTCCCGCCGGAGCGGGCGAGGTAGTCCCGCTCAACGCGGGCAATTACCGGATCACCGACACTGACCGCATCGGCGAAGGTGGACTGAAACAGAAGTATCGCCAGAACCTCGCGGCGATCCGCACGGTCCGCCAGATTCAGGCGGAGGCCCGGCCGGCCACCACCGAGGAAAAAGCCGTCATCGCCAAATATGTCGGCTGGGGCGGACTACCGCAGGTGTTCGGCACGCCGGAGGACGCCCCGCAGTGGAGAGCCGAGCAGGAGGAGCTGGCCGGATTGCTTGAGCCCGATGAATTGAGTTCCGCGCGCGCTACTGTCCTCAACGCGCACTACACGTCGCCCACCGTCATCCGGGCGATGTATGCGGCGCTGGACCGTCTTGGTTTCAAACACGGTCGCGTCCTTGAGCCCGCCTGCGGACTCGGACATTTTTTTGGCGTGATGCCGGACGCGATGGCGGCGCGCTCGCATTTGACCGGTGTCGAAATCGACCCGCTCACCGCCCGGCTCGCCAAGGCGCTCTACCCCGACGCGGACATCCGGTCGCAGGCGTTCGAGAACGTCACGCTGCCGACGAATGGCTTCGATCTCGCGGTTTCCAACGTGCCGTTCGGCGACTACGCGCCCTTCGATCCGAAGCTCAATCCGCGGAAATTCCATATTCACGACTACTACTTCGTAGCCGCGGCCGAGCGCGTGCGGACCGGCGGGTTGGTCGCGTTCGTCACGTCGCGCGGCACGCTCGACAAACAGTATCCCCATCTGCGCGAGGCCGTGGCCAAGTCGTGCGATTTTATCGGCGCAATCCGCCTGCCGAACACCGCCTTCAAAAAGAACGCCAATACCGAAGTCACGACCGACATCGTGTTCCTTCGCAAACGCGCGCCCGGGGAAAAAGTCGGCGGCCAGCCGTGGCGGGAGAGTCGACCGCTGGGCGCGGAGACGAACGCCATTTTTCTTAACGAGTATTACCACGCGCATCCCGAAATGATGCTCGGTCGGTTGGAGCGAGTGGGGCACGGCATGTATGGTCGCGAGGAAGTCCGGCTTTCCGCCGACGGACGCGACTTGGGTGAAGCGTTGGCCGGTGCGGTCGCGACGCTTCCGGCGAATGTCTTCAAGCCTCTCTCGGAGCAGCAGGCGGCGGCGATGCGCCAGACCATCCCGGTGCCACCGGGCGTAAAGCCGAACGCCTACGTCCTGACGAACGAAGGCGGCGGCGGAATCGCCGTGCGTGACGGCGACGAGTTGCGGCTGTTGACCGACTTACCGCCACTTATGGCGCGGCGCATCCGGCGGCTAATCTACGTGCGCGACGCGGCGCGCGATTGCTTGCGCACGCAAGTCGAGAACCGGCCGGACGCCGAGGTCGAAGCCGCGCGCTTCCGGCTTAATCAGGACTACGACTATTTTAACGGGCAGTTCGGGCCGGTGTCGCACACGGCGAATGTCCGCGCGTTCGTCGGCGACCCCGATTTGCCGTTGCTCCTTTCCCTGGAGAACTACGACGACGACACCAACACGGCGACGAAGACAGCCATCTTCCGGGAACGGACCATCCAGCGGCGCCAGCCCGTGCTGGCCGCCGGTGGAGCGAAGGAGGCCCTCGTCATCACGCTCAGCGAAAAGGGTAAAGTCGATCTGGCGCACATCGGAAAACTCCTCGGCAAATCCGAAGCCGAATTTCTCCCGGAGTTGCAGGGCGCTCTTTTCCTCAACCCAGAGAACCAACGGTGGGAGACGGACGACGACTACCTCTCGGGCAACGTCCGACGGAAACTCGCGATGGCTGAGCACGCGGCAAAAGCCGACGCCCGGTATCGTCCGAACGTCGAGGCGTTGGCCGGCGTGCAGCCGGTCGACCTCACGGCGACGGAAATCGACGTCCGACTCGGTTCGGCGTGGATTCCAGCGCGGGATGTCGCCGCCTTCGCCGTCGAACTCCTACACGGGCATCGTCCCGACGACGTGCGCGTGCATCACGCGGCGCAGGTCGGGCTGTGGACGGTCGAAGTGAACGCCGCCATCAAGACCGGAATCGCCGACCGCAGCGAATGGGGCACGGCGCGCATCGCGGGCCACGCGCTGATCGAGGACGCGCTCAATCTGCGCACCCCGACGATTTTCGACTACGACGCCGAAGGCAAAGCCACCGTCAACGTGACGGCCACGGAGTCCGCCCGCGACAAGCAGCAGAAAATCAAAGACCGATTTTCCGAATGGATCTGGGAGGACGACGCCCGCCGCGAGCGGCTCGTGGATTTCTACAACCGGGAGTTCAATCACCTCCGGCTTCGCACATTCAACGGAGACCATCTGACGCTGCCGGGCGCGAGTCCGACGATCACGCTGCGCCCCCATCAAAAGGCGGCCGTGTGGCGCATCCTGCAAACACCCAACGCGCTGCTCGCGCACGTGGTCGGCGCCGGGAAGACCTACACGATGGCGGCTGCCGCGATGGAACTGAAGCGGCTCGGGCTCGCCCGCAAGCCGATGTTCGTCGTCCCAAATCATATGCTCGGCCAGTTCAGCTCAGAACTGCTCGCGCTCTATCCCGGTGCGAACATCCTCGCCGCCGGGCGCGATGACTTCGCGAGCCTGCGCCGGCGAGAGCTGATGAGCCGCATCGCGACCAACAACTGGGACGCCATCATTGTCACCCACTCGGGTTTCGAGCGATTGCCGCTCTCGACGAAGGCGCGGAAGGAGTTCCTCGACGGACAGCTCGCAGAGCTGGCCGAGTGCATCTTGGAACACAAAAGCCGGATCGGCGCATCGTCGTCCGGCACGCGAATCGTGAAAGAGTTGGAGCGCGCGAAAAAGAAACTCGAAGGCCGGATCAAGGCACTCGGGGCCGAGCACCGCAAAGATGACACCCTGACGTTCGAGGAACTCGGCGTGGATCGGCTCTTCGTGGATGAGGCGCAGGCGTTCAAGAATCTGTTCTATATTTCCAAAATGACGCGGGTGGCCGGACTGCCCCACACAGCCTCGGAGCGGGCCTTCGACATGTTTCTGAAAGTTCAGCACGTCCAAAAGCAAAACGACGGCGCAGGCGTCGTCTTCGCCACCGGCACCCCGGTCACGAACACGATGGCGGAGATGTTCACGATGCAGCGCTACCTGCAAATGGACGTGTTGCGGCGTCAGAGTCTCCAGCACTTCGATGCCTGGGCCGGCACGTTCGGCGAAACGGTGACGGCGATGGAACTGGCCCCGGATGGTGCCGGCTACCGGCTCCACACCCGGTTCGCCCGATTCGTGAATGTCCCGGAGCTGATGCAGATGTTCCGGTCGATGGCCGACGTCCAGACGGCGGACATGCTCAAGCTCCCGATTCCCGCGCTCGACGGTGGCAAGGCGCGCATCGTCCGCGCGCCCGCAACGCCGGAGTTGAAGGCGTTCGTTGCCTCACTGGCGGTGCGCGCCGAGAAACTCAAACGCGAGAAGGTCGATCCGTCGGTGGACAACATGCTCAAAATAACCGGTGAAGGCCGGAAGGCGGCGCTCGATATGCGCTTGGTGCGGGGCGGCACGGCGGACGCACCCGAGGGCAAGGTCAACCAAGCCGTCCGCGAAATCTTCTCCATCTGGCAGGAAACCCGGGCGGATCGGCTGACGCAGATGGTGTTTTGCGATCTGTCCACGCCGAAGGTCGAGGGACGTGGCTTTTCCGTTTACCAGGATGTCAAAGCCAAGCTGGTCGCGCGCGGCGTGCCCGCGGAGGAAATCGCGTTTATCCAAGACTACGACGGCGACGCCGTGAAACTGACGCTCTTCAAAGACGTGCGGTCCGGCAAGGTGCGCGTCCTGCTGGGTTCATCTCAGAAAATGGGCGCGGGCACCAACGCGCAGACGAAGCTGGTGGCATTGCATCACCTCGACGCGCCGTGGCGTCCGGCGGACATCGAACAACGCGAGGGCCGGATTCTCCGGCAGGGCAATCAAAACGCGGTCGTCCGCGTGAACCGCTATGTCACGGAAGGCAGTTTCGATGCCTACATGTGGCAAACGTTAGAAACCAAGGCGAAGTTCATCGCGCAGGTGATGACTGGCCAGACGGTGGCCCGGCGGATCGAGGACTTGGATTCACCCGCACTCACGTATGCCGAGGTAAAAGCCATCGCGTCGGGCAATCCACTCGTGATCGAAAAAGCCAAGGTGGACGCCGAGGTCATGCGACTCTCCCGGCTGCGCTCCGAGCATAGCGAATCGCAGTATGGCACGCGCAGCCGGTTGCGCATGGCCGGCGAAGATGTCGCACGGCTCGAACGGCAGGTGGCGGCCATGGAGCAGGACAAGGTCACGTGCGTGGATACGCAGGGCGAAAAATTCCGGATGGTCGTCGGCCAGAAAACCTACACCGAGCGCGCGGAGGCCGGCGCGGCGCTGGTGTATCTGGCGGCCGAACATCGCGACGATCATCTCGCGGGACGCGCCGGAACCGTCGTGCTGGGCGAGTTGGCCGGTTTCAAACTCGAATACCGCTCAACGTGGCCCGACAAGGTCACGCTGCGGGGCGCGGCCGAACACGTCGCGAATATTTCGCCGTCACCGATCGGGTCCATCAGTTCGCTGGAACACGCGGCGCGTTCCATCGAGGAACACGTGCTGCGGCTCCGCGACGAACTCGCACGGTGTCGGATGAACCTCGCGGAGTTGACCGCGCTCACGGGAAAAATCTTCGAGCACGAAGAACGCTACCGCGAACTCCTCAAACGGCAGGGTGAACTCGTTGACCTTCTCGACATCACCAAGAATCAGGCGGCGGCGCAGCAGGCCACCGAATCAACCGGCGACGCCGAATCGGTGGCTGCGGTAGCGCCGGAACCGAACTCACCCAGCGAAGAGGAATCGTCAGAGGAAACACCTTCACCGGTGGTCGCCACCGAAGTGGCGCTGGCCAAGGCGACGAAAATCCGTCCGATCAAGACCCGGCGGTTGGTGAAAAAAGCACCTGTCCAATCACTCGTGCCGACGGTGCGATTGTCGTCTGGCAATACCGACGGGATGCGAATTGCCGTATGAGAAACGAAGTCGCGAGGTCATTCATCCCGGCGTCCGACGGGCTTACGGAAGGGCAGAGGTTGAACCGTATCTGCGAATTGCTCTCCAAGGCTGTCGTCCGCGACTGGGCCAGCCGGATTGTGGTCGAGCGCGGCGCGGACGGCGGGCCAGATCAGGCGCGCGTCCCGATGACTGAGGCGTCCGACGGGGCACGGATTCTCAGCTACCTAGCGCTTGTCGGCGAAGCGGGTGCGCCGCTGATTCGCGAAACGCTCGGACTGTCGAAAATGCGGGTCTATCGCGCCATCCATCCGCTGGTCAGATGCGGTCGCGTGACGGTCAAAGGGCGCAACCGAATGACGACTTACGCGCTCAGCCAAACTGAGGCGAGCAAGGTGGTGTTCAATTGAGCGAGCGATGAAGACGGCCCAAAACGTTGGCGGCCTGTGGATGCCCGCTGCGATCTACACCCGCGTTTCAACCACCAAACAGTTGGGCCGTCGGATGGAATCGTGCGAGAGTCAGGAGGTCATTTGCCAGGACTACATCCGAACCCAAGCGCCGGTTAAGGGTTGGGATCATGTGCAGACGTTCACCGATCCTGCCTACTCCGGCGCGACCATGAAGCGGCCGGGGATGGATGCGCTCAAGGCTGCGGTCGCGGCGGGCCAAATCCGCGTCGTTGTCATTTTTAAGTTGGAGCGCGTCCTGCGCTCGACCGACGAGTGGGCGCCGTTTCGGGCGTTTCTGAGTCAGCACAATTGTGAGCTGGCGAGCGCAATGGAGGATATTTCAGAGAAGACTGCGCTGGGACGGCTCAAAAACAACCTGCTCGTCAGTGTCTCCGAATACGACCGGCTGAACATCGCCGAAAAAGTCCGGGCAAAAATGGGCGAACAGGCGAAGCGCGGATTTTGGAACGGTGGCAGCGTTCCTTACGGCTATGCCTACGACAAGAATGCCCAGAAGCTAAGCCACCACCCCGTAGAATCTGTCGTGGTCCGGCGCATCTACGAGCGTGCGGCTGGGCTGGTTTCGCTCACCGACTTGGCCAATCTCCTCAATGCTGAAGGCCTTCGCACCAAGCAGCGATTTTTGCGTCGCCGTGACGGCACGCGGCAGGTTATCGGCCAGCAGCGATTCCGGTCGGACGGTTTGCGGCTGCTTATCACCAATCCCATTTATCGGGGTGTCGTGCGATTCCAAGGCGAGGAATACCGCGGCCAGCATGAAGCGCTAGTGCCCGATGATCTGTGGGAACGTGCAAATGCCGCGGTGCGGGAAACGCGCCCGCGGGCGGAGTTGCGCGTCGACCAGAACATCCACCAATACCTGCTCAAGGGGATTTGTCGTTGCGGCCACTGCGGTCGCGCGCTGATTCCGCAGACCTGCGGGGACAGCAACAACGCCCACAAAAGGTATCGCTATTACAACTGCGGTTCCGTGCTGCGCGACCGCCGTCTCGGCGAATGTCCGGTGGGCCGGTTGTCTGCGCGGGCCTTGGAGGGCGCGGTGATCGCCTTCCTCGGCGAAGTCAGCAAACACCCGTCGCTCGTCAGCGGTGTCCTCGAGGCGACACGTGCGCGGACGAAAGGAGATCGTCAGACACTGCGGACCGATCTGGACGCGCTCCAAGGGCGCTTGGACAAGGTGAACGAGGAGTTGGGGCGATGTGTGGATGCGGTGGCTAAAGGGACCGCGGGTGCGCTCGGCCCTGAACTCATGAAGCGCGTGGAAACTTTGCGCGCGGAGCAGGATCAATTGGTGATCGGTCGCGAAAAAAAGCGTCAGGAGCTGGTGGCGTGCGATGCCGCGACCTATAACGAGAAACGGGTGCAGGACTCCCTGGAGCGACTCACTCTGATTCTGCCGGAATTGGCTCCGGCAGAGCAGGCGGAACTCGTGCGTTTGTTTGTGGACCGTGTCGAAGTCCGGGAACCGGCGCGGACGCAATTCGGCGCGGCGCTCGGCGAAGGAGAATTCCGTCGAGTGCTGGCACTGCGGATCAAATTGCACCTGCCGCGATTAGTGGAAGGCATCGAGCGGGCCGATGGCACGGGCAAGTCGGTCGCGAACTCATACCGACCGATCGCTGCGCGCGGCGTCAACTTTGAGACCAAAGTGGATTTCTCCCAAGCCCTTCACGGCGTCGTGACGCTTCTCGCCCCGTTTCACCATCCAGTGCGCGTTTCCGGGCGGGCCGATGGCATCGCTCCTATCGGACGGGCGAAAGATGTCGGCGAGACACAGCATTTAATGGTGCGCGCGCAACACTGGCATCGCCTGCTGGAGAGTGGCCAAACCGCCAACCGGGTGGCGTTGGCGAAACGATTCGGAGTCACCCCCGGTGCCGTTACGCGCACCTTGAAAATGATCCAGTTGAGTCCCGAGATCCAAAATTTCCTTGGCGCGTTGAAGACTAGGGAGGCGCTCCGGCATTTCGGGATGAAGAAAGTCGGTGCCTTGGCGGACCTGACTCGGGAGGAGCAACTGGCCGGTTTCGAGCGCATCCGCCGTGCCTTCGCCCAACCGACGCCGGGTTTGGTTCCGGGTGAGCCGCTCAAGGTATTCCGATCAACGGCTCAGGAAGCGGAGGATATGGCAGACACCGAGCGAATCATCGCCTTCCTCCGTCGGGCTGGGCCGACCGCCCCACGGCGAATCGGGGCGGAGATGCAGCTATCGATCGCATCAACCTACCGGCGCCTAGCAGAACTTGTGTCGGCCGGCCAAGTCGCCTGCTCGGGGAACACGCGAAATCGGACTTACACGTTGGCGCAGCCGTAATGGCTGCGTAGGTGCCTCCCGCAGTTTTTCCTTGGAAAAAATGGAAACGCTTCGAGCCGCGGGTCCTGGATCTAGCTGAGAAAAGCTAGAAAACTAGCGGGGACAGAAACCGGCATTTTCGGCACGGCTCTACATAGGGTGAATTGACATGTCTCCGCCAACGCGTTGCCTCCCGCCGTGCCCAAATTGCGGAATCTCTTTGCTGCCGTCATTGTCCTGACCCTGTGGTTGGGCGCCACGCAGCACTGCAATCTTGAGGCCGCTGAAATTTTCGGCGCCCACGACGCCCACGACACGGCCTGCTGCCCGAACTCGACGGGGGGATGCCATGCCGATGGCTGCAAAGTCGTGGAGTCCGCTGCCTATCGAGGCGCCGAAGCGAGTGATCTGTCGGTCGCCGCGGACGTGACTGCTTTTTGCTGGGTGCTCCGCCCCGCCCCTTCGATTCCGCCGACTGGCGATGCTCTCGCCTTAGCGGCCAAGACGTCGATCGAGCGCCTGCATCCATGGGTGCCGATCTGGCATTTTGATAGGCGAACGGTCGCAAACCCCGGTGCGCCTTCCTGCCCGGTAGTCTAGTCGGTCCCCGCGCGGACCGCTGCTTCCTCCGCCCGACTTCGGGCACCTCCCCGTTTTGGCCGCCATCGGCCAGGCGTTTTCTGCCCATACACTGGGCAACTACCTCCGTTTTTAATCCATCTTATTTTCGTCTGCGACCGTCGTCCACCTCGTGAGGCGACGTCGCATCCAAATAGTCCAAATGAAATCTTCGATTCTTGTTCTGCCCGTCGCCTTGCTGCTGACCGGCTGTGTCAACTTTATGCGCACGCCGCCCGATCTCGCGCACATCCAGCGTGACCGGGTGAATTCCGGGAAAGTCGCCGTCCGTAGCTTCGAACTGCTTCGCCTCGACGGAGAAATCCTCGTCGTGGGGAAAGTCGGGAGGCTCTCGGATTATTACGATACCTCCAAGACGCACCTCGACGTCATCCTCTACGCAGCCGACGGCACCGTCGTGAAATCGACCCCAGCTGCATTCTTCCCCCGCCAAATTGACCGCGGCCACCGGTTTCCCGGCCGGGCCAGCTACCGGGTGCGGCTCGAACCGCTACCACCCGGCGTCGCGCGCGTGGAGGTCCGCGCCCACGACGGCGAACACCCGGCCTCCTGACACCGCCGATCCCGTTCAGGCGATCAATCGACGTAGCGTTTCAGCATCGTGGCCACCTCGCGCAATTGCTTCTTGCCCACCTCGCCGGAGTCCGGGCTGGTGAGGCAGTGCTCCAAGTGGTCATTGATGACTTTTTCGGCCAGCGACTTGATCGCCTTCCGGGCCGAGACGAGTTGGTTGAGCACCTCGGCGCATTCATAATCGCCCTCCACCATGGTTTCGACGCCCTTCAACTGGCCAATGATCTTGCGCAGACGAATCTGCAGGGCTCGGCGGTCGGCTTCGGGATCTTCCGGACTATGGGACATGCGGGGATGTTGGCGCAGATGCCCCGGAATTCAAACGGCAATGTTCAGGCTTGCTCAACTAAGGGGGGTGGGGGCATAACCCATTTATGGATTTCAATTCCTTCCTGCAGCAGGGCGAGGCGCATGCGTGGCTTTACCTGCCTGTGGCAATCGTGCTGGGCGCGCTCCACGGACTGGAACCCGGTCACTCCAAGACCATGATGGCCGCGTTCATCATCGCGGTGCGCGGGACCGTGACGCAGGCGGCCCTGCTGGGCCTGTCGGCCGCGTTCTCACACTCGCTGGTGATCTGGGCACTGGCGGCGGTGGCCCTGAAATTCGGCAGCCAGTGGAATGTCGAGACGACCGAGCCCTATTTCCTGATCGGCACCGGTGTGCTCGTCGTGGCGATGGCCGTCTGGACCATCTGGCGGCTGCGCCAGAGCCAGCCCCACCATCACCATCACGACGAAACCCGTCTGCTCGCTCATCCGGATGGTGACGTGCAACTGTCCGTCTTCGAGGACGGTGTGCCTCCGCATTTTCGTCTGGAAGTCTCCGCCACGGTCGCGCCGGTTTCGCTCAAGACCTTGCGGCCGGACGGGACAG
>CALSBN010000018.1:0-39049 GCA_943373185.1 Opitutus sp. GAS368
TCGCGGAATTGGAGAGCGATAAGTCGATTTTTGACTACGATGCGCCGGGCGACGGTCTCGTTCTGGCGTTGCCGGTGAAACCCGGTGAAGTGCTTCAGCCGGGGGCGCTCTTTTTGAAGCTCGAAACCGAGGACGGCAGTCTCCGGCACTTGGAATCGAAGGCCGGGGCCGAAGCACCGGTGGCCGTGGCGAAGGCGGCGGCGACGGCGGCTCTGATATGGACGCCGCGGGCGCTCAAACTGGCGCAGGAAGCGGGGCTGGATCCCGCAACCTTGACCGGCATCGAGGCTACGGGCCCGGGCGGTCGGGTCTCGGGCGACGACGTCACGCGGCTGCTCGCAAAGCGCCAAGCCTGAGCTTTTCGAATCTTTAATTCTCCTCTGATTGAACTCCCAAGCCACTGTCTGCATCGCCGGCGTAGGTCACGCGGCGCCCGCCAAAATCCACGCCAACAGTGAAATCCTGAAGGCTTTTCCGAGTCGCACGGAGGACGAGATGGTGCGGCTGACGGGTATCCGCGAGCGGCGTTATGCGGCCGATGACGAAAGCGCGACGGACCTCGCGGTGATCGCGGTGCAACATGCGCTCGCGCAGGCGGGCATGACGGCGGCGCAGATAGACGGCATCATCATGGCGACACTCATTCCCGATCAGCCCGTGCCGGCGGCGGCTAGCGATCTGGCGCGGCGGCTGGGGATTCCCCGCGTGTTGGCGTTTGACCTGAACGCGGCGTGCTCGGGTTGGCTTTATGCGCTCGAGGTGGGGCGGTCGTTTATTCTTTCGGGCACGGCGAGCAACCTGATCGTTGTGACGGCGGAGTTGTTGTCGCGCATCACGAATCCGCAGGACCACGAGACGGCCTTTCTCTTTGGCGACGGCGCCGGTGCGGCGATTTTGACCAAGGGCGCGGGCGGCCACCGGCTGCATCGCATGGGGCTCGGCGGCGACGCCGATCAATTTGAAGCCATCCAACGGAAGGGCGGCGGCGCCCGGATGCCGTGGCCGGTGGCGGCGGACGGCCACGAGGCGAATTTTTATCTCCAGATGAACGGCACCTCGGTGTTCAAGCACGCGGTGGTGGGTTTTGCCGAGCAGATCGAGCAGACGCTGGTGCGGGAGAATCTGAAGCCGGAGGACATCGCGTGGGTGGTGCCCCACCAGGCGAATGAGCGCATCCTGAAAGCCGTGAGCAAGCGGGTGGGGATTCCCTACGACAAGTTTGTGATGACGATCTCGAAATACGGCAACACGAGCGCCGCAAGTGTTTCGATGGCGCTGGGCTGGGCGGCGGAAGAAGGGATTTTCGCCGACGGCGACAAAATCATTTTTTGCAGTGTGGGCGCGGGGCTCACCTTTGCCGGCGGGTTGCTGGAGTGGTAGCGCCGCGCGGGGGGCGGAGCCCCGGCGGCCTTACTTGAGTTGCTGTTGGAGGAAGGTGAAAGCGAGGGCGGTCATTTTTGCGCGTTGGGCGTTGTTCGCGGCGCCGCCGTGGCCGCCCTCGGTGTTTTCGTAGTAGAGGACGTCGTGGCCTTGGTCGGCGAGTTTCGCGGCCATTTTGCGGGCATGGCCGGGGTGGACGCGGTCGTCGCGGGTCGAAGTCATCAAGAGGGTGCGCGGATATTTTTTCCCGGCGACGACCTTTTGATACGGTGAGTAACGCGAGATGTAATCCCACTCGGCGGGCACATCGGGATTTCCGTATTCGCCCATCCAACTGGCGCCGGCGAGCAGCAGATGGTAGCGCTTCATGTCGAGGAGCGGAACTTGGCAGACGACGGCGCCGAAGAGTTCAGGGCGTTGCGTGAGCATCACGCCCATGAGCAGACCGCCGTTGCTGCCGCCCTGAATGCCGAGGTGGGCGGGTGAGGTGACTTTGCGCGCGATGAGGTCTTCGGCGATGGCGGCGAAGTCGTCGTAGGAACGTTGCCGGTTGGGCTTGAGGGCGGCCTGATGCCAGCCGGGGCCGAACTCGCCGCCGCCGCGGATGTTGGCGAGGATGTAGACGCCGCCTTGCTCGAGCCACGCGGCGCCGATCCCGCCGCTGTAGGAGGGCGTCATCGAGACCTCGAAGCCGCCATAGCCGAAAAGGAGGGTCGGGTTCTTGCCGTCGAGGGTGAGATTCTCGCGGGCAACTTGGAAGTAGGGGACGCGGGTGCCGTCCTTGGAGACCGCCTCATGTTGGGTGATAGCGAGACCGGTTTTGTCGAAGAAGCCGGGGAGTTGCTTGAGGACCGTGCGTTCGTCGCGGCCGATGGTGCCGATCGCGAGCGTGGACGGCGTAAGGAAATCGGTAACGGTCAGAAAAAAGTCGTCGGACTCATCGCGGTCGACCGCGGTGGCGCTGACGGAGCCAAAGGCGGGAGCGGCAAGGGGCGTGCGTTGCCAGCCGCCGTCGGCGCGGAGGGTGAGCGTGTAGAGCCGGTTGCGGACGTTATCGAGCTCGTTGACGATGAGATGATTTTTGGTGGCGCTGGTGTTGTCCAAGGACGTCCGCGGGCCGGGAGTGAAAAGGACCGCGAAGTCGCGATCGCCCTTAAGAAAGCGGGCGTAGTTCATCGCGAGCAGCGCTCCGGCGGGATACGTGCGGCCGCCGGTGGTCCAGTCCGAGCGAAGCTCGACGGTGATCTGGTCGCGATAGGTGCCGGGTTGGGCGTCGAGGGGGACTTCGAGTTTTGTGAGTTTGCCGTTTTCGTGGAGGAAGGTCTCGCCGGTGCGCATCGCGATCGAGCGGCGGATGAATTGCCGCTGGTAGCCGGGCTCGTTGGCGACGTAGCCGGCGACCAAAACGTCGGAAGGTTCGCCTTCGAAGACCAACGGGGCGTCGGCGACGGGTGTGCCGCGCCGCCAGAGTTTCACGGTGCGGGGATAGCCCGAAGGAGTCAGAGCTCCGGGCCCGAAGTTAGAGCCGACGAAGAGCGTGTCGCGGTCGAGCCAAGAGACTTGGTTTCTGCCTTCGGGGAGGGTAAAGGGGTTCTCGGTGACAAAGGATTTGGTGGCGAGGTCGAACTCGCGGACGACGACCGCGTCGCCGCCGCCACGGGACAGTCGGAGCAGGTAGCGGTCGTAGTTAGGATAAAGCGGAACGGGCGCTCTCCAGACCCAGTTTTGTTTTTCGTCGCGAGCGAGGGCGTCGAGGTCGAGAACGGTTTCCCACTTGGGGTTTTCGTTGCGGTAGTCCTCCGGGGTGGTGCGGCGCCAGAGGCCGCGGGGGTTGGCTTTGTCCTGCCAGAAGTTGTAATAGAACGCGCCGCGTTTCGCGACGGAGGGAATGCGGGCACGGGAGTCGTTGATCGCGAGTAGACGGTCGTAGAGGGCTTGGTAACCGGGGGCGGTGGTGAGCTCGGCGAGGGAAACTTTGTTTTGTGCTTCGACCCATTCGAGCGGTTTCGCGCCCTCGACGTCTTCGAGCCAGAGGTAGGGGTCGTCTGCGGGTGGCGTGGCCGGCGTGGTGGCGGCGGAAAGTGGGGACAGAGAAAACATGGCGAGGGCGAGGAGGCGGCGGATTTGCATGGAGGAAGAGAGACCGAGGACGGGGAGATCAGTTTTGCAATTCGTAACTCAGCACGCTGAGAGCATAAACGGCGGCGGTCTCGCAGCGAAGGACGAGTGGGCCGAGCGTAATCGGCTCGAAGCCGGCCGAACGGGCGACGCTGAGCTCGGCGGGCGTGAAGTCGCCTTCGGGGCCGATCAGCCAAACGACGCTGCGGGGCGGCCGGCCGAGGGTGAGGGCGGCGGCGGCGAGGACCGGCTTCAGGGATTTGGCCCCGGGCTGGAGACAGGCGATGAGTTTCAGGTCATAGCCGCGCGCCGACTCCATGAAGGTTGTGGCGGACTGGACGGGGGCGATCTCGGGGAGCCACGGGTTGCCGCACTGTTTGGCGGCTTCGAGGGCGGCCGTCTGCCATTTCTCGATCTTTTTGTCGGAGCGGTCGGCATCGAGGTGGACTTGGGTGCGCTCGCTGGCGAGGGGGACGATGCGGGCGGCGCCGATCTCCGTGGCTTTGCGAACGATGTCGTCCATGGTGCCGCCCTTGGGCAGGGCTTGGCCGAGGGTGATGGCGAAAGGAAGCGGCTTGGTTTTCTGAGCGAAGCGGACTTTGAGGCGGGCGGCGCGTTTGTCGGCGACAGCGAGTTCGCAGATCCACTCGGAGCCACGGCCGTCGAAAGCGACCACCGTGTGACCGGCGGCGGCGCGGTTGACGACGATGAGATGGTGGGACTCGTCGGCTGAAAGGGTGAGCTCTGCGGGTTCGGCGGAGGAGGGCAGGGCGTGGGCGCGAAAGTCGGGCATAGAAGGAGCGGACGGCGGAGCGGAACGCGCGTCGAGGGGAAAACAAAAAGGGCGCCCGACCGTGAGGCCGAGCGCCCTTGCCGACTTAACTGAATGTATGAACTACCTAAAAAGAACGGGTAACTAACGCGAGGAGAGACGCGGTGGGCGCGATGGTGTTCAAAATTCATGCCGTGAAATTTTCGTGGACACGGGCGAAGGGGTTTTCCAAGTTTCGCTCTCGCTTGAAGGCCCAGGTGGCGGAATTGGCAGACGCAGTAGACTCAAAATCTACCACCGCAAGGTTTGTGGGTTCGACCCCCACCCTGGGCACCAAGTTTATGCGGCAGGTCCGATGTCGCCGAAAATGGGTTCAGGAAAAACACGGCGGTTCAGAGTTAAGGCGCGTTGCGCTGCGTATTTTCACACCAAAAATCGGTTCGCGGTCGAGCGTCGGAGACATAGTCTCACGGGTATGAGTTTCGTCGTCCCAATGCGGTTGTGCTTGTTGGTTGCCTTGGTCTCGGGCCTTTGCGGCTGGGCGCGGGCCGGCACGGCAACGAATATTACGGGGCTCTACTACACGGGCACCGACACTTCGGGCGCGTTGCTTGCCGGCGGGGCGGTGGACCCGAATTGGACGGTTACCTATGCGTCGACAAACGGCGGGTCGTCCTCGAACAGCACCTTCATGGGCGCGGCCTATGTGGTCAGCAGCAGCTACATCGACGGGGCTTGGACCCAAAACACGGCCACCTCAAAGTGGATCACGGCACCGGGTGCGCGGACCGCGATCAGCGGCGGGACCGCCAACGTGGGTGGAGACTTTCTTCCGGGCAACGGAAACCAGGGAACGAACAATGGGATTTTCGTCTACACGCTCGCCTTCACCATCATCGGCACGGGCAGCGGCACGGTCACCAACGCCGTTTCCATCAGCCTCACGCTTTCTGCCGACGATGAGTATCGCATTTATGTAAACCCGATCGGCAACGGGACCACTGATCCGGGCACGAACAAGAAGAACAAAGCCTCCGGTTCGGCCGGCAACGCTTGGAACAATACCTCAGCCGTTACCTTGCAAAACGGCACCAATGGGACGGGCACTTCGGGGAACGCAGTTTTTCGGATCGGCACCAATTACCTGACTGTGGTCGTTGAAAACACCAACAGCATCGTGGGGAGTAGCGGAAGTTCCACGCTTAACCCGAGCGGTCTCCTCGTCTACCAAGTCGGCTCGGCGACTTTGATCGATGGCAACCCAATCCCCGAGGTGGGCACGTGGTTGCCGATTATCGGAGCGATCGGCCTCTATGGTGCCTTGATCTGGCGGAGGCGGCAGAAGGTCGCGGGCTCAGTCCAGTGACCGTTTGATCAGCTCGACCTCGTGTCGGGTGAGCGTTTTGGGATCGAGCGAGGCAAGGATGGGGCGGGCTTCAGTTTTTTGGCCCTGCGAGGCAAGGGCGAGACCGTAGGCGAAGGCCACAGCCGGTGACTGACGCCATGTTGCGGAAATCGGCCCGAGCAGGGCTAGAGACTCCCGACCGCGTTCCTCGGTGAGCAGGACGAATGCGGCCGTGGCCCGGTAGACGGCGTTCTGGGGTGAATCGGCGAGGTTCTGTTCGGCAAGCTGGCGCACTTTGTTGAGGTCCAAACCCAACAGGGCGGCGAAGAAAACGTAGTTGTTCGCGAGATCGCGATCGGCGGGGCGGATGGAATGGAGCTGGCGAAAAACCCGATACTGGCCTCGGGCATCTTGCTGAACCTGATAATGTCGGGCCAGCGTGCCGAGGGCTTCGACGGCGACGCCCGTTTGCTCGGCGGCGATCCAGAGCAGTTCGAGGCTCTCTTCGGTGCGGCCCCAAGCGTAAAGCAAGTTGGCGGTGAAAAAAGCGCGTGCGCCGTTTGTCACCGCCGCACTCTGCAACGTGCGCCAGATTTCCGATTGCCGTGAACCGAGACCGAGATTGCGGCTGGCTTCGAAAGCGTAGGCCAGCCGAATGAGCTCAAGATCGACGGTCCAGTCACCGGCCGCGATCCAGCTTTCGAGAGCGGACCAATCGCCGGCGCGGCGCATCGACTCGGCGACCGGAACGAGCACGGGCGCGCGGGTGGCCAACTTGGCTGGAAGGGTTTGCGCCCAGCGCACGGCGTCGACCGGACGGCCGATCTGGTTCAACCAATCGAGCAAGAGGGCGGCTTGGGTGGAGCTGGCGGCTTGAGTGCGCTTGAGCCCCGCAAGCACCGTGGCGAAGCGGTCCGGATCGGCGCGGTCGAGTGCGAGCAGGCAATTCGGCACATCGCCCAAGGTGCAGCGAGGGTGCTCGCGAAGTTTCTCGGCCCATCGGCGTAGGACGGCCCGATCGTCGCGGGCCAGGGCGTCGCTCAAGAGGGGGCGCATGGCGTCCGCGCCCCAGACCGGATCATCGGTCCATTTTTCCAACAACGCGGCGCCGCGTAGCCGCTCGGCCGGATCGGTCGAATTGAGCAACACCAGGCCGAGGGGAAGTTCATTGGCAGGCAGGGCGCCGCCGAGCCGGATGGCGGAGGTAAAGTGATCGCGCGCCGCCGAGAGTTGGAATCGACGACGGGCGATTTCTCCCAGCACCCGCTGGGCTTGCGCCGACCCGGCCCGATTCTGCGGGGGCAAATCGGACAAAATTTTCTCGGCCTCCTCTGGCCGTCCGACGAGCAAGGTGTCGGCGGCCAATTCGATCGCAAGGTCGGGGCGTTCGGGCGCGAGGTCTGCGGCCCGGCGCGAGTAGCCGGCTGCGGCCGGCTGGTGGCCCCTCAACCGGGCCAACGCTGCGGCGAGGCGCCACGCCTCGGGATTCTTCGCATCGGTGGCGAGAATCTCGTGGACCACTTCCGCCGCATTGCGGACGCGTCCGGCATCGATCCACTGCTGGGCCATTCGATAGGCGTTGTGGCGGGTCCAGCGCGGGTAGCCCCAGAACCAAGCGATACCGAAAAGGACAAGAAGCGCGCAGCACGTGAGAAGAGCTCGGCGCAAGGCGGGCCGGCCCTCCCAAGCGTCCACGAAATTCCACCACAGCTCCCTTGGATCGAGTGAGAATGCCCGCTGCACCTTGTGATCGAGCGGGCTCGCGAACGGCGGACGGGTGTCGTCTTGGGACGATTGCAGAGACGTTTTTCGCTTGGGTCGCATGAGGCTTTTTCGTCGAACCCGGAGCTTTGGCCCGTGGGCCCAATGCACAAGCCGGATGACAACAAAGGTCCGGATAAAATTTAGGTTCCAACTTGGATTTCAAGGCGGGCTATCCAAGCTTTGAGCCGTGTTTCCTGTGCAACAGTCCTTGGTTCGCCGATCGGCGTATGCGATGGTGGTGGCGAGCCTGATCGTGATCGCGTCCAGCCGGAGTGCAGTCGAAGGACCGAAGATCGATAACTTCGACAAGGTGGTGCACTTTTCCGTCTACGGATTGCTCGGCACGTTGGTGGTGCGGGCGCTGGGGCGACCGCGTGCGATCTGGGCGGTGGTGTTGGTCTCGGGCTTCGGAGTGAGCGACGAGGTGCACCAGTCTTTCACGCCGGGCCGGTCGATGGAGATCGCCGATTGGGTGGCGGACACTTTGGGGGCGGCGGTGGCGGTGACGGCTTATGCTCGATGGACGCGTTATCGGGAGTGGTTGGAGACGCCGCTCTTTGAGGCGAAACGGCGGGAGGCTTCCGCTGGATGAAGGTCGATGAAGCCCAGTTGAGGATTGAGCGGCTGCGCGCGGACATCGCTCTGCACGACGAGCGTTATTACCGTCAGGCGAAACCGGAGATTACGGATTTTGAGTATGACTTGTTGAAGCACGAGTTGGCGGAATTGGAGGCGAAGTTTCCGCAGTTTGCGCGGGCGGACTCGCCGACGCAGCAGGTGGGTGACGACCGAGTGCAGGGGTTTGTCGAGGTCGCGCATCGGCAGAAAATGCTGAGCCTCGACAATACCTACAACGAAGCGGAAGTGCGGGCGTTCGGCGTGCGCGTGGGCAAGCTGGTCGAGAGCGCCGGGGAGTTGGAGTTTACGGTTGAGCCGAAGATCGACGGGCTGGCGGTGAGTCTCACCTATGAGGACGGAAAACTCGTGCGCGCGGTGACGCGGGGAAAAGGTGACAAGGGCGACGACGTGACCGCGAATGTGCGCACGATCACGATGCTGCCGCACACGCTCGCCGAGGCGGCGCCGCGGGTCGTGGAGATCCGGGGCGAGATTTATCTGACGGCGGCGGAATTCGAGCGGATCAACGCCGAGCGGGCGGCGGCGGGCGAAGATCTTTATGCGAACCCGCGCAACCTTGCGGCGGGCACGATCAAGCAGCTCGATTCGACGGAGGTCGCAAAGCGCAAACTGGCGATCGTGCTCTACAGTCTGGGTTATTGTGAGCCGGAAGTGGTGGGCTCGCAGTCGGAATTGCACGAGCGGCTGAAGGCTTGGGGCCTGCCCGTGGTCGAGAAGATGTGGCGCGTTCGCGGGATCGACGCGGCTTGGACTGCGATCGGAGAACTCGATGGGCTGCGACGGAGCTTTGCCTATGGCACCGACGGTGCGGTGGTGAAGCTGGATGACCGGGCGCAGCAACGCGCGGTGGGTGAAACGGCGAAGGCGCCGCGGTGGGCGATCGCGTATAAATTCAAGCCTGACACGGCGCGCACGCGGCTGCGGGCGATCACGATTCAGGTGGGGAAGACGGGAATTTTGAGCCCGGTGGCGGAGCTGGAGCCGGTCTCGCTGGCGGGCAGCACGATCAGCCGGGCGACGCTGCACAATGAGGATGAGATTCGCCGGAAGGACATCCGCGTGGGCGATCTCGTGGAGATTGAGAAGGCGGGCGAGGTAATCCCGGCGGTGCTGAAATCGTTTCCCGAGGAACGTATGGCGGGCGCGGCGGAGTTTGATCTGTATGCGCTGGTGGGCGGGAAATGTCCGGTGTGCGCCAGCGGAATCGCCCGGTTGGAAGTCGCCGCCGAGGACGGGCGCGGCGTGGCTTGGAAATGCCAAAATTACGATTGCCGCGCGCAACGGACGGGCCGGCTGACGTTTTTTTGTAGTCGGCGCGCGCTCGCAATCGACGGGCTGGGCGAGGTGGTGGCGGCGAAGCTGGTCGAGCTGGAGTTGGTGAAGGATCCGCCGGAAGTTTACGACGTGGCGGCGGAGACCTTGGCCACGCTCAACCTCGGGACGGCGGAGGAGCCGCGTATTTTTGGCGAAAAGAATGCGGCGAAGATTGTCGCGGCGCGGGAGGCGGCGAAGGCTTTGCCGTTGGAGAAATGGCTTTATGCTTTGAGCGTGCCGGACGTGGGTGAGAGCACGGCGCGGGAGTTGGGGCGGCGGCACCGATGCTTTGCGGAATTGAAAGAATCGGAGCTATTGCGGGCGGTGCTGCAGAAGGCGGAGTTGGTCGCGCGACGGGAACTCGAAGCGCCGGCGTCGCGGAAAAATCCCGCGAAATCGGAAGAGGACAAGGCACGGCGCAAAGAACTGTGCACGCGGCTCGACGTGGAGATTGCGGCGCTCGACGCGGGAGTGTTGGCGGGTGCGCCGGCGGACATCGGTCCGGCGGTGGCCGCGAGCGTGTTGGAGTTTTTCGCGAGCGAGCCGGGCCGGCGGATACTAACCAAGCTCAGCGCGCTTGGGATCGAGCCGCAAGGAACGGTCGTAATGGCGGGGGTCTTTACCGGGAAGACCTTTGTCCTGACGGGGACGTTGCCGACGCTAAGGCGCGAGGAAGCCGAGCAAAGAATTTTGGCGGCCGGAGGAAAAGTGAGCGGCAGCGTGAGCAAGAAAACGAGCTACGTGCTCGCGGGCGCGGACGCCGGTTCGAAGCTGGAGAAGGCGCAAGCTCTCGGCGTCGCGGTGATCGACGAGGCGGAACTGGTTCGACTGCTCGGGCAGTCGTAAACGACCGAGCGGCTCAGAAGCCGCGGGCTTGCATGGCGCGGCCGAGCTCTTTCATGAAGGCTTGAGCGTCGGCGGGCGAGGGACGGTAGCCGGGTTGGCTGATCTCCGTAAAGCCGGGGCGGTATTGCTGGTCGATAATCCACTTGCCGGTCACGCCGTCGCTGAAGGTCACGGAGCCACCGGCGATCGCGCCGGGAATAAGGGTCACCTTGTCGACAACGACGGTGACGGTGCTGGGACCGGCGGGGTCGGCGGGCGGGAGGTCGGCGGCGTCTTCAGGGGGAAGATCGGCTTCGTCGCCCTCGGGGAATTCGGAGCCGTCTTCGGGCGGGAGATCGGAGGGGCCGGCGGCTGAGGGTGCGGTGGCTGGCTTCTGTGCGGGGGTGGATTTGCTGACGTCGCTCACGTCGGCTTTGGGCGCGGGGTCCTTGAGCGTGAGTTCCAGGTCGTCGACGAGGAAGCGGACATCGCGGTAGGTGAGCGTAATCTTGAAGTGCTCCAGGAGCTTTTTTTGGACGGCGGAGAGGTTGTCGCCGGCGGCAACCCAAGTGGCGACGGTGTTTTTTTGCTCGGGGGTGAGGGTCATGGAGGGCGGAGAGCTGAGAGTTGAGAGTCGGTGGCTGAGAGTTGAGCGCTCAGAGATACGAGGCGGCGGGGCGCAGTCAACGCGGGCGGAGCGGACGGGCGCCGGCGAGCGACGCCCCTACACGGAGGGGCGCTTTGGGGAAACGCGCCCCGGCCAAATCAGCGGCCGAGTTGGTTTTTCAGGAACTCCACGCTGCTGCGCGTGGTGGCGTCTTGCTCCATCATGTTGTCCACGGCTTTGCAGGCGTGGATCACGGTCCCGTGATCGCGACCGCCGAAGGCGTCGCCAATTTCCTGAAGGGAGTGCTTGGTGAGCGTGCGGGTGATATACATCGCGATCTGGCGGGGGATGGCGATGTTGTTGGGCCGGCGCTTGCTGGTCATGTCGCTGTGGCGGATCTGGAAGTGATCGGCCACGCGTTTCTGAATCGTCTCGATGGTGAGGATGGTCTGCGCCTGTTCCATGAGCACGTCATGCAGGAGTCGTTCGGCGGTCGCGAGGTCGACGGGCTTGCTGGTGAGGGCGGTGTAGCTGGCGACCTTGATCAACGCGCCTTCGAGGCGGCGAATGTTCTTCGTGATGTTCTGCGCGATGAAGTTAATGATGGTCGCGGGGAGGTCGCATTTGAGCGCGGCGGCTTTTGTGCGCAAGATGGCGATGCGGGTCTCGACGTCGGGCGACTGGATGTCGGCGGGGAGGCCCCATTCGAAGCGTGAGACAAGGCGGGCTTCCAGTTTCTGGATCTCAGAGGCGCGGCGGTCGCTGGAAAGGACGATCTGTTTCCCAGCTTCGAAGAGGTCGTTGAACGTGTGAAAGAACTCTTCCTGGATGCGCTCTTTGTTGGCGAGGAATTGGACGTCGTCGAGCAGGAGGACGTCGGCCTGGCGGTAGCGTTGGCGGAACTTGGTGAGGCCGTTTTCCTGGAGCGCTTGGATGAACTCGTTGGTGAACTTCTCCGTGGAGAGGTAGGCGACGCGGGCGTCGGGTTTGCGGCGGAGGATGGCGTGCCCGATGGCGTGCATCAGGTGGGTTTTGCCGAGGCCGGTGTCGCCGTAGAGAAAGAGCGGATTATAGGCCTGCGCGGGGGATTGGGCGACGGCGAGGGCGGCGGCGTGGGCCATCTGGCTGTTGGAGCCGACGACGAAGGTTTCGAAGGTGTTGCGGGGATTGAGCAGGCCGGCGGCGGGGCCGCGTTCGTCGTAGCGGGTGGCCTTGCGGGTGGCACCGGCGGACGCGCGGCTGCGGGCGAGGGCGGAGTCGGCTCCGGCGCGTTGGCTGGTCGCCGACGGGGTGGCGCCGGTGGTGGTAAGTTTGACGTGGACGAGGCGACCGGCGACGAGCCGGAGCCGCTGGGTGATCAGATCGAGGTAATTGTCGTTGATCCAAATCGAGGCGAATTCATTGGGCACGCCCAACGTGACGAGGTCTTCGCTGGTTTCGAGGCAAACGACGGGCTCGAACCACATATGGAAGACATCTTCCGGGAACAGCGATTTGAAGTCGCATTTCACGGTTTCCCAGAGGCTGGGCGAGAGGGACGGAGTGGGCATTAGCGGGCGATGGGAGCGATTTTATTCACAGACGGGGCCGAGGGGCTCAATCGTCACATTCGCTCTAGGCTGCATCCGGGCTCGCGGGCGGGAAAATTGGGTGAGTGGGCCAACAGGGAAACAGGAGATAAATTACAAGGATGTAAAATGCTGTTGGCCAAGTGATAGCCGGGGCTATCGGAGGGCGGCTGACGGGATGAAGCGAAAAGGAAGTGGGAAGGAACGTTCGGACCGACCAGAAGAGGTGGCGAAGGGGGCAATAACTGCGAAGCAAAAATGCATGACAAGGCGAAGTTTTTGCCAAGTTACTCACAGGCGACTTGGGCATAACTTTTCTGAATTTTTTATTGCCAACTTTTTCCTCAGTCCGGCGGTCTGATTTGACGACTCGCGCGTTGTATTTCGATCGAAAATACACGCGGTCGAATTCAGAGGGAAAAACGGTCGAAATGGTTACGGAAAGGTTACAGCCGTGAAACGAAAATGCGTTTGGCTATGCGTGAACGCGATGAAACCACGGGAGAACCTTAGACGGCCGCGGGTGCGGGTTCGACCCACTTGCCGTGTTCCTTGATCAGGGCGATCAGGCGGGCGTCGGCTTCGGTTTGGGGGAGGTTGTATTGGACGCAGGTTTTGCCGACGTAGAGATTGATTTTTCCGGGCGCGCCGCCGACGTAGCCGAAGTCGGCGTCGGCCATTTCTCCGGGGCCGTTGACGATGCAGCCCATGATCGCGAGCTTCACTCCTTTCAGGTGTCCGGTCTGCGCACGGATGCGCTGGGTGGTCGTCTGAAGGTCGAACAGGGTGCGGCCGCAACTGGGGCAAGCAACGAACTCGGTCTTGGAGGAGCGGGCACCGGCACCTTGAAGGACATTATAGGCGAGCGCGGTCGCCCGCACGGGATCGGCTTCGGTCTCGATGCTGATCAGATCGCCGAGACCGTCGCAGAGCAGGCCGCCGGTGAGGAACGACGCGTCGAGCAGGCGAGAGAGAAACGAACCGTCGGATTTGATCGCGGTGGCGGACGTGTTGCGAATCCAGAGCGGGGCGCGGGAGCCGAGGGTTTGGAGCGCAGCAGCAAGTGACCGGGTGCGGCCAAGGGGGTGGGCCGAGGAGTTGAGCGTTGAGAGCCGAGAGGTGAGGGTGAAAAGCAGCGCGGCGTCGCCAAGGGCAACGAGAGTAGGGGCGAGGGCCGCGACGTCGTCGGCGGTGGCGGCGATGGCGAGCGTGTGGCCGTGGCGGCGGGCGAGCGTCGCGAACGCGGCGAGGTCGGAGGAGTCGGCCGTGGTGAATTCGCGGAGAAGGACAACGGAGGGGAGTTTAGAGATCGTCAACTCGAGCTCTGCGGCGGTGAGCGACGGGGCGAGATCGAGGACGAGAAAACGGCCGGGTGCGGACCACTCGCTCACGCTCGCGGCTACGAGGCCCAGATCGGCGAGGGAATTTACGGCGACGAGCAGGCCCTCGTGGGGTGTGTCGGGAGATTTCGGTGCGGGAATCTGAGATCTAAAGTTCGCGAGAGCGGAGAGGGCGACGCGTGTGACGACGGCCGGGGCGTGCTCGGGGCCGATTTTGATTTTTGGCGCGAGCGTGAGGGTTTGGGTCGGGCGGCGGTTAAAGTGATACGGGTCGGGCTGATCGGGCGCCGGCGTTTGGAGATCGGCGCCCGGGGACCAGAGCGACATGGCTTTGTCGGCGATGGCGCGGGCGACGGGGATTTCGTAGACGCTGTCCTCAGTGAGGGAAACGCGGATGGTGTCGCCGAGACCGTCGAGCAGGAGCGAGCCGATGCCGATGGCGCTCTTGATGCGGCCGTCTTCGCCGTCGCCGGCCTCGGTGACGCCGAGGTGGAGCGGATAGGTCATTTGCTCCTCGTTCATCCGGGCGACGAGCAGGCGGTAGGCCTGAATCATCACCTTGGGATTCGAGGCTTTCATCGAGAGGATGATCTGATCGTAGGAATGACTCGCGGCGATCCGGAGGAATTCGAGGGCGCTCTCGACCATCCCGAGCGGGGTGTCGCCGTAGCGGTTCATGATGCGGTCGGAGAGCGAGCCGTGATTGGTGCCGATGCGCATCGAGCGGCCGAGTTCTTTGCAGCGGATCACGAGCGGGGAGAACGCCTCGTGCAGTCGGACGAGCTCGGCGTCGTAGTCGGAGTCCGAGTATTCGCGGACGGCAAATTTTTTCTTGTCGGCGTAGTTGCCGGGATTGACCCGGATTTTTTCCACATGCTCGACCGCTTCCATCGCGGCGCTGGGGAGAAAATGAATGTCGGCGACGATGGGAACGTGGGCGAAGCCGGCGGCGGCGAGTTGGGCGCGGATGTCGCGGAGGCAGCGGGCGGCGGCTACGTTGGGGGCGGTGATGCGGACGATCTCGCAGCCGACTTCGGCGAGGGCGATGGACTGCTGCACGGTGGCGGCGATGTCCTGCGTGTCGCTCGTCGTCATCGACTGGATGCGCACGGGATGGGTGCCGCCGACGCCGACGGAGCCGACCCGGACCTCATGGGTGTGGCGGCGGATGGTTTGGAAACGGGAGGCGCAGTATGGCGACATGGCGGGATGGAATGAAAGAGAAGAGCGCGGGGCTCGCCATCAACGGAGTCCGGGATTGCCGCGTCGCTGCGCTCCCCGCGATGACGGGAGGCTTACTTGGCGGGCGTGCTGGACTCGGCGCGGGAGGTGTTCACGTCGCGGACGATGCGGCGGACGTCGAAGAAGCTCACGTAAAGAATCATCGAGAGCAGCAGGACCATGAAGACGCTTTGGGCGCTCATGATAAAATTCACGGGCAGGGCGCGGCCACGGAGTTTGCCGATCGTGGCGAAGAGCATCTGGCCACCGTCGAGCACGGGAATCGGGAGCAGGTTGAAGACGGCGAGGTTGATGTTGATCAGGATCGTGAACATCAAAATGGCGACGATTCCGGCCTCGGCGGCGCTGTGGAATATCCGGACGATCCCGACGGGGCCGGCGAGTTTGGAGATGCCGATGTCGGAGTTGGGATTGATGAGGCTGGAGAGCGTGCGAATTGTCATGAGGACGGGCGCGACGATCTGCTTGAGGGGCGACGGATGGGTTGTGCGGAAGCCGGTGGTAAAGTCCACGCCGAGGGCTTTGGCGAGGGCGGCGTTGGTGGTCGCGGTGTGCGCGGGCAACGTGAGGGTGACATCGGCGCCGGCGCGGCGGACAATGAGTTTGGCGGGAGCGGAGGGTTGGGCGAGGAGGGTTTCGAAAAGGGTCTCGGTGCCGTAGATTTTCACACCGTTGGCGGAGACGATTTCGTCTTTCTCGAGGAGGCCGGCGGTGGCGGCGAGGGTGCCGGGGTTGACCTTGAAAGTGATGAGCTCGAAGCCCGGGGCGATGCCGACCTTGCGGAATTTTTCATCGCCGGAGAGGCGGGGATTGACGGGCAGATCGAGCATTTCGCCGTCGCGCTCCACGGTGAAAACGGCGCGGGGTTGACCGTCGGCGGTGCGGCCGGAGGTGGTGACGAGCGTCTGCATCAAATCCTGCCAGTCGGTGACGGTTTTTCCGTCGATGGCGCGGACGATGTCGCCGGCGCGGAAGCCGGCTTGGAGGGCGGGACTGGGGGACTTGACGCCGTCGGGGCCCTCCAAGGTTTTGGCCACGTAGCCGACCCGGGTGGTGGCGGTCATGCTGCTCTCGGGCAGGCCGACGACCGTGATGATGCAAGCGAGGATAAAGGCAAAGAGGACGTTGAACGCCGCGCCCGCCACGAAGACCAACATCCGGGTGGAGTAGGAAATGGGCGGGAGTTTGGCGACGTCGGCGTTGCTTGCGCCCTCGATGGGGCCGAGGTCGGCGAGTTGGGGGAGGAGAACGTAGCCGCCGAGAGGAAACCAGGCGATGCGGTATTCGACGCCGTCTTTGGCGCGGTGGGACCAGATGGCGGGGCCGAAACCGATGGAGAAGCGCTCAACGAGCACTCCGCGTCGCCGGGCGGCGAGGAAATGTCCGAGCTCGTGGACAAAGATCGAGCCGCCGAAAAAGATGACGACGAGAAAGATCGACCAGATGTTGGAGAAGACGGCGGAGAGGAGTTCCATTTTGGGATTTTAGATTTTTGATTCCCGATTTTCGATTTCTGACTTCGCGAGGCGGCGGGCTTCTTGGTCGAGGGCGAGGATGGCGGGAAGATCGGCGGGTGCGGAGCGGGAGAGTTGGCCGAGAGTGTGTTCGACGACGCGCGGAATCGCAAGAAAGGGGATCTGATGATCGAGGAAGGAGGCGACGGCGACCTCGTTGGCGGCGTTGTAAACAGCCGGGGCACCGCCGCCGGCGGTCATGGTTTCCCGGGCGAGGCGGAGCATCGGGAAGCGAACTTCATCGAGCGGTCGGAAATCGAGCGTGAGCAGTTTCTGGAAATCAAGCGCGGCTTCGACTCCCGGCGCACGGGCGGGGTGGAGCAAGGCGTGTTGGATGGGAAACGTCATCGACGGCGGGCAGAGCTGCGCGAGCATCGAGCCGTCGGTGAATTCGACGATCGCGTGGACGATGCTCTGCGGGTGCATGACGGCGGTGCACTGCTCGGGGCGGAGGCCGAAGAGGCATTGGGCCTCGATCAGCTCGAGGCCTTTGTTGGCCAACGTGGCGGAATCGACGGTGATTTTGGGGCCCATCGACCAATTGGGGTGCTTGACGGCGTCGGCGGGGGTGACGGTGGTGAGGCGTTCGACGGGCCAATCGCGGAATGCGCCGCCGCTCGCGGTGATTGTGACGCGGCGGACGGAAGAGTGGGGGTTACCCTCGAGGCATTGGAAGACGGCGCTGTGTTCGCTGTCGACCGGGAGAAGTTTCGCGCCGCTCCTTGCGGCGGCGGCGAGCACGTGCTGGCCGGCGAGGACGAGGATCTCTTTGGAGGCGAGGGCGAGGTCTTTGCCGGCGTTGAGCGCGGCGAGGGCGGGTTCGAGGCCGGTGGTGCCCACGACGGCGACGAGGACGATATCGGCGTCGGGGAGTTGGGCGAGTTCGACGAGGCCGGCGAGACCGCCGACGAGGCGCGTGCCGGCCGGGAAGGCGGCGGGTTGGGCGCGAGCGGCGGCGTAGGCTTGGTCGTCGAAGAGGCCGACGTGACGGACGCCATGGGCGGAGGCGATGGCGGCGAGTTTTTCCCAATTGCCCCGGGCAGCGATCGCGACGAGCTCGAGTTTGTCGGGGTGGGCGGCGATGACGCGCAGCGTGCTCTCGCCGATGGAACCGGTGGCGCCGAGAAGGACGACGCGTTTGCGGGGGGCGGGGGAGACGTTCATGCGCTATGGCAGGCCAAAGAAAAAGTAACCGACCGGTGCGGCCAACAGCAGGCTGTCGCTCAGGTCAAACATGCCGCCGATGCCGGGAATGCTGCGGCCGGAGTCTTTCATGTTGGCGCGGCGTTTGATCACGGATTCGACAAGGTCGGCGACGATCCCGATGGCCGCGACGGGTGCGGCAATCAGCGCGGCGATCAGCGGCGTCATGTGACCGGGGAAGTGGTCACGCGAAAGCCAGGCGACCAAGGCGCCCACGCCCATCGACGTGATGATGCCCCCGGCGGCGCCTTCCCAAGTTTTTTTCGGGCTGATGTGCGGTGACATCTTATGGCGGCCGATGGCGAGGCCGGTGAGGAGCGCGCCGACGTCGCAAAACTTGGCGACGGCGATGAGCCAGAGGGCGAGGAGCAGACGCCCGTCGGGAGTGACGGTATCGCCAGGGAGCGGGACGACGATCCGCACCATGTATTGCAAGAGCACTCCGACGTAAACGATGCCGAAGATCGTGGTGGCGAGCGATTCCACGCGATTTTCCGGGGTGCGTTCGCCAAGAAGGCGGACGGCGAAAACCACGGTGGAAAGTGCCAGCAGGATGTGGGCGGGCCGGCCGATGACCGTCTCGATCCATGGCGACAACGTGATGAGCACGCCGAAACTTGAACCGAAGATGGTGAACGGCGCGTAACCGGCGCCGCGCATGAGGCCGAAAAACTCGCGGAGCGTGAGTGCGGAGATGATCGCGATGAGCACGAGCGCGCCAGAGGTGCGGAAAAACCAAAGCGTGACGGCGATGATACTCCAGAGGGCGACGGTGCTGATGATGCGCTTGAGCAAGACGGGGACTGGGAGCTGAGAGTTGAGAACCTAGAGCTGAAAAATCGAGGTTCGGATGTCGGATCCGGTTGGGCGTGTTAGCGGATGGCGGGCTTCAATTGCTCGCTGGTGAGGCCGAAGCGGCGCTCGCGGCGATTATAGTCGGCAATGGCGGCGGCGAGGTCGGCTTTGGAAAAATCGGGCCAGAGGGTGGGGGTGAAAACGAACTCGGCGTAGGCGGCCTGCATCAAGAGGAAGTTGCTGATGCGGGTCTCGCCGGAGGTGCGGATGACGAGGTCGGGATCGGGGAGATCGGCGGTGGTGAGGTAGCGGGAAAAAGTGGACCAGGAGTCGTCGTTGAGATTCTCCCGGCCGGCAGCGACGGCGGCGGCGTAGGCGCGGGCGGCGTCGACGACCTCGGTGCGGGCGCCGTAGTTAAGCGCGAGAACAAGCGTGTAATCGGAAAAATGCTGCGTGGCCGCGATCGTATCGTTGAGCAGCTTTTGGATGTTGGCCGGCAGGTCGGCGGTGCGACCGATCGTGCGGAAACGGACGCGGTCGCGGACGAAGGTGGCGAGTTCCTTTTTGAGGTAATACTCGAGCAGACTCATGAGGCCGCCGACCTCGTCTTGGGGGCGTTTCCAGTTTTCGACGGAGAAGGCGTAAAGCGTGAGGACTTTCACGCCGAGGTCCCGGGCTGCATACGTGGTGGTGCGAACGGTCTCGACTCCCCGGCGGTGGCCCTCGATGCGGGGAAGTCCGCGGGCTTTGGCCCAGCGGCCGTTGCCGTCCATGATGATGGCGATATGCGCGGGAACAGTGCCCAAAACAGCGGGCGGGGGGATGGATTCGGCCATGCGAAAAGAGCGAGGCTAGCGAGGCGGGCGGAAGTTTGACAAGGGGGAAGCCCGGGCGAGCGTGGGTCCATGAGCAAACCCCTGTCGGCGAAGAAAATTGCGGCGGAACTGGTCAAGTTGCCGGGCTGGGCGTGGGAGCACGACGCGCTGGCGAAGACTTTTGAGTTTGCGGATTTCCGGGCCGCGCTTGCGTTTATGGTGCGCGCGGGGTTCGAGGCTGAGGAGCTGAACCACCATCCGGAATGGATGAACGTTTACAAAACGGTCGCGGTGCGGCTCTGCACGCATGACGCCGGCGGGAAAGTGACGGCGCTGGATGTGGAATTGGCGCGACGGTTCGAGAAAGTGGTGGCGTAAGGGCCTGTTGCGGGCCGCAGGTTGGCTCAATTTCCCCAATGAAATACCTCGCTCCCCTTTTTTTCGCGTTTTTGCTGATGTCGACCGTTTCCCTCGCGGCGGCGGTGACGGCGGAGGCACCGACCAAGCCCAACATAATTATCATCCTCGCCGACGACTTGGGGGCCGGTGACGTAAGTTGTGCCGGCGCGACGAGAATCAAGACCCCCCACATTGACCGACTAGCGGCAGAGGGCGTGCGGTTCACGCAGGGCTATGCACCATCTGCCACTTGCACGCCCTCGCGCTATTCGATGCTGACGGGTGAATACGCCTGGCGCCAGAAAGCGAAGGTCAACACGATTCTCGATGGCGATGCGCCGCTTTGTATCGAGCCGGGCCGGCTAACGTTGCCGACGTTTTTGCGGCAGGCGGGTTACTTCACGGGTGTGGTGGGCAAATGGCACCTCGGACTCGGCGACGGCGTCACCCGCTTGGATTTCAATGGTGAGGTGAAGCCTGGCCCGCTCGAAATCGGATACGATTATTCCCACATCATTCCTGCCACGGTGGATCGCGTGCCGAGCGTGTGGATTGAAAATCACAGAGTGCGGAATCTCGACCCCGCCGATCCGATTCAGGTGAGCTATGTCACCAACCTCGGCGACGAACCGACCGGCTTGCAGCGACCCGATTTGCTGAAGCAAGGCGCCGACCGGCAACATTCCGGCACGATCATCAACGGCATCAGCCGGATCGGTTATATGAAAGGGGGCCACAAGGCGCGATTTAAGGACGAGGAGCTCGCCACCACAGTCCTCGCAAAATCGGTTGAGTTTATTGAGCGGCAAAAGGACCGGCCGTTTTTCCTGACCATGGGTCTTTTTGAACCGCACGTGCCGCGCGTGGCCGAACCGCCGTTCGTAGGCGTGAGCGGCAGCGGCGTGCGCGGCGACGTCATCCAGCAAGTGGACTGGCAGGTCGGAGAAATCATGAAGACGCTTGATCGCCTCGATCTGGCGAAAAACACCATCGTCCTCTTCTCCAGTGACAATGGCCCGATTCTCTTTGACGGCTACACCGACCGATCGGTGGAGGACTTGAACGGTCATCAACCCACGGCCGGTTTACGCGGCTGGAAATATCTCACGTTTGAAGGCGGCTGCCGCGTGCCATTTATCGTGCGCTGGCCGGCGCAGATCCGGCCGCGGGTCAGTGACCAGATAATCAATCTCGTGGATGTTTTCGCCACGCTGGCGAAAATCGTCGGCCGGGAATATCCTGCACAAACCGCTCCCGACAGCTTGGACTTGTCTGCCGTGCTGCTGGGACAGACCCAGGAAAATGTCCGGGATCACACGGTGCTTCATGGCATCGGCGGGCTGGCTCTCCGCCAAGGCGATTGGAAATACATCCCGGCCACTTTGACGTCCGGCGGAATCGGCAGTGGCGCGAATGCCGCCGACGAACGCTTCGCGGCCGCGAACATTCCCGAGCCGTTGCTGTTTAATCTGGCTACTGATCCGAACGAAACGGCCAACCTCTTCGCGAACTACCCCGAAAAAGCCAAAGAGTTGGCGAACCGTCTCGATGCGATTCGAAACGCGACGGCAAAACCAGCGGTAATCGGCCGATAGCGCGGGGACTTTTGCAGACGCGTTTTCGCACCGCTTTGCGAGGCAGAACCAAGCTCCGCTAGCACAACACAGCCGGTATTGTTCGCGGTGCCCTGGGCACGCAGATCGTCGAGTGTCTCCATTTGCCGCCCCTCGCCGCAAAAAGAAGAAAACGGTTGGCAGGCCGACGAGTTTTTGCCGACGGTTTGGGGGGCGATCAAAAACCGGATTCGCACCTTAACTCACATGAACAAATATTACGCGGAATTCATCGGAACGTTTTGGCTGGTCTTGGGTGGTTGCGGCAGCGCGGTGCTGGCGGCGGCCTTTCCCGAAGTGGGCATCGGCCTGCTCGGGGTCTCATTTGCATTCGGTCTAACGGTGCTCACCATGGCCTTTGCCATCGGCCACATCTCCGGGTGTCACCTCAACCCCGCCGTCTCGATCGGCTTATGGGCGGGCGGGCGATTTCCGGCCAATCAGCTCATGCCTTACATCGTTGCCCAAGTGCTCGGCGCAATCGCCGGTGCGGGCGTGCTCTATCTCATCGCCAGCGGCAAAGGCGGGTTCGATCTCGCCGGGGGATTTGCTTCCAATGGCTTCGGTGCGCACTCCCCCGGCGGTTATTCGCTGACCGCGGCGTTGGTCACCGAAGTGGTCATGACGATGATGTTTTTGCTGATTATCCTCGGCGCGACCGACAAGCGTGCGCCCGCAGGCTTTGCCCCGATCGCCATCGGCCTTGGCCTGACTTTGATCCATTTGATCAGCATCCCGGTCACGAATACCTCGGTGAACCCCGCCCGCAGCACGGGTGTCGCGATCTTTGTCGGTGGGTGGGCGGTTCAGCAACTCTGGTTGTTCTGGGTCGCGCCGATCATTGGGGCGGTGCTGGGAGCCATGGTTTACAAGCTGATCAGCTCGGAGAAATCGTAAGCTACGGCGTCGGGCGCCGATGAGCCGTCAGGGGCGGTGCGACGGGAAAGAGTCCGTGGAGGTGAACAGCGTCTCCGACGGCGAAATTTCATGAAAAAAATTTGCCGGTGCGACTTGCCTCCCGGAGCGCCCTGAATCACTGAGAACGGGATGGTGAATTCCCGCCCCCACGTAACCTTCCGGCTGTTGGCTTTGGTGGTGTGTTTGGGTGCGGTTGGCGGGATTTCCGGAGGGCTTGGCGCCGCGACACCGGTGGCCGAAACGATTGATTTCAACCGGGACATTCGGCCGATCCTTTCGGAGAACTGCATTCGTTGTCACGGGCCGGATGCGGGCGACCGAAAAGGTGGCGAGCGGAGCAAGGGCGGGCTGAGGCTGGACACGCGCGAAGGCGCGCTCGCGGTCATGAACGGGTTTGCAGCCATTGTCCCGGGGCGGCCGGACGAAAGCGAACTGCTGGTGCGCATCATGTCAGCCGACGAGACGGAGGTCATGCCTCCGCCCGACACCAACAAGAAACTCACGTCGCGGCAAAAGGAGCTGGTCAAAAAATGGATCGAACAAGGTGCGCCGTATGCGCCGCACTGGGCCTACGTCGCGCCGAAGCGGCCGCCGCTCCCGGAGGTGCGCGATGTGACCTGGGGCGCGAATCCGGTGGACCGCTTCATTCTCAGCCGACTGGAACGCGAGAAACTTTCGCCGGCGCCTGAGGCCGAGCGCGCCACGATCGCGCGCCGGGTGGCGTTGGATTTGACGGGCCTGCCTGCGACTCCGGCCGAGGTGCAACGTTTCGAGCAGGATCTCGCTCCGGGGGCCTATGAACGCATGGTCGACCGACTGTTGGCGCAACCGGCTTTTGGCGAACACTGGGCGCGCCTATGGCTCGATCAGGCGCGTTATGCGGACTCGGCCGGATATGCGGACGATCCGTTGCGCACGATCTGGGCCTACCGGGATTATCTCATCCGGGCGTTCAACGCCAATAAGCCGTTCGACCAGTTCACCCTCGAACAGCTCGCGGGGGACCTGCTGCCGAACCCGACGGACGAACAACTCGTGGCCACGGCGTTTCATCGCAACACGCCGACCAACAGCGAAGGCGGCACGATCGACGAAGAGTTCCGCAACGTCGCCGTGGTGGACCGCGTGAACACGACGATGACCGTCTGGATGGGGTCAACCATGGCCTGCGCCCAGTGCCACACCCATAAATACGATCCGTTCACCCACACCGATTACTTCCGGCTTTTTGCGATTTTCAACAACACCGCGGACAACGACCAGAAAGACGAATCGCCGGTGCTCGGGCTGTTTACCCCGGAGCAAAAAAAGGAGCGGAAGGACCTCGAAAGTCAGATCGCGGCGATCCAGCCGACGTTGAGCGCCCGGACGCCCGAGCTGTTGGCCGCGCAACCCGCTTGGGAAAAACGGTTCGAGCCGACGCTCGGGTGGTCGGGTCTGAGACCCACGGGCCTGGTTTCTAGAGCGGGCGCGGCGATGACTCTCGGCAGCGACGGGGTGATCGGCGTCGAGCGCAAAGGCGAAAAGGACATCTACACGCTCAGAACGGTGACCGAGGTGGAACAGACGCTGACGGCGCTCAGGATCGAGGCGCTGCCAACCAAGGACACGGGCGAATTCGTGGTCACGCGCGTGCGGGCCGCAGTGATCCCGGCGGGGAAGCCCGAAATCTCCGGCCGCTTTCTTCGGATTGAGTTGCCCGGAAACGACCGCGTGCTGTCGCTGGCCGAGGTGCAAGTTTTCGAGGGTGACGAGAACATCGCGCCGGCCGGTCGGGCGAGCCAGAGCAGCACCGACGGAGAAAGGGGTTCTCTTCTCGCGATCGATGGGAAAACCAATGGCGATTTGATGCAGGGAAAAACGACGACGCTCACCGAACGCTCGGAGAATCCATGGTGGGAGCTCGACTTGAAGAACGACCAAATGACCGAGCGGCTGGTGGAGCGCGTGGTTATCTGGAACCGCACGGATGGCGACTACGGAGCGCGCCTGGCCGGCGCGAAGATCACGGTGCTTGATGCGCATCGGACTCCGGTGTGGTCCACCACGCTGGAAACCGCCCCGGTCAAGAATGAGGCATTGGTGGTGAGCGAAGTGAACTCGATCGCTTTTGTTTCGGCGCACGCGGACTTTACCGCCGAAGGTTTCGCGGCGAACACGGTTTTGACCAAAGCTGGCAAAGAGAAAGGCTGGTCGGTGGGCGGGGCGGCTACGAAGGCGCACACCCTCGCGCTTTTGCCGAAAAAGCCGGTGGTGGTGCCGGCGGGCGGGCAGTTGAAGGTGACGATCGAACACTACTCCAATCGAAAGCACGCGACCTTGCGGGCGTTCCGGGTTGCCACATCAAGCGACGTTCGGGCCAGCGAGATCGTTCGGACGCCGCCGCCGGTGTTGGCGTTGCTCGCGCGCGCATCCGGAGAGCGCTCGGCAGCTGAGAACGAGACGGTGACTGCTCATTACATCAAGGTCGCGCCGGGCTTGCAGCCCGAGCGGGAACGGCACGCGGCTTTGTTGGCGAAACTCGAAGCAGTGAAGCCCAGCACGACGGTGCCGGTCATGTCGGAGGTGGTCGGAAGCGCGCGTCGCACGACACAGATCCACCGGCGCGGGAACTACCTCGATCTGGGCGAGGAAGTATCGCCGGGCACGCCGGAGGCGTTGCATCCACTCCCGGCGGGAGCGGCTTCGAACCGTCTGGGGCTCGCCCAATGGTTGCTCGATCCGAGCAATCCGCTGACGACCCGGGTGATTTCAAATTTGTTTTGGGAAAATATCTTCGGTCTCGGTTTGGTGCGGACGAGCGAGGATTTTGGCAGCCAAGGTGATCTGCCCTCGCATCCGGAGCTCCTGGACTGGCTCGCGGTGGAGTTTCGTGAGAGCGGGTGGGACGTGAAACACCTGCTTCGGCTGATGGTAACCTCCAAGACTTACCGGCAATCGTCGAAGATTACGCCCGAGATGTTGGCGCGGGATGTGGACAATCAGTTGCACGCGCGCGGGCCGCGGTTCCGGCTTTCGGCCGAGATGATCCGGGATCAGACGCTCGCGGTGAGCGGATTGCTGAGCAATAAAATGTATGGCCCGCCGGTGAATCCGCCCCAGCCCAAAATGGGCGTGAGCGCGGCGTTCGGCTCGGGGCTCGATTGGGAGACCAGCACCGGGGAGGACCGTTACCGGCGCGGACTCTACACGATGTGGCGGCGCTCGAATCCGTATGCCTCGATGGCGACGTTTGACGCGCCCAGCCGGGAGGTTTGCACGGTGCGGCGGGAACGTTCCAACACACCGTTGCAAGCGCTCGTGACGCTGAACGATCCGGTTTACATCGAGGCGGCGCAGGCGTTGGCCCGTCGGCTCGCCGCGCAAGGCGGGACAGCGGAGGCTCGATTGGACGCGGCGTTCCGGCTCGCGTTGGCGCGAGCGCCGAAGCCGATCGAACAACGCGAGCTGCTGGCGCTGTTGGAGCGGACGCGAGCGCGGTTCATCGGTGATGAGACTCGGGCCCGGCAGATCGCCACGGACCCGCTGGGACCGTTGCCGCCGGAGGCCGATGCGGCGGATCTGGCCGCATGGACGGTGGTCGCCAATGTTTTGCTCAATCTCGACGAGTTCTTAATGAAGCCCTGATCGGCGTTCACCCCATGAATCCCTACATCGATTCCCTGCGCCATACGACCCGGCGTCATTTTCTCAAGGAATCCGCCGCGGGCCTAGGTGCGATCGCGTTGAGCGCGCTGCTTGGACGCAACGCGATGGCGGCCCCGACAGGGATGGCGGCGGTGAATCCGTTGGCGGCGCGTTTGCCTCACTTTGCGCCCAGGGCGAAACGCGTGATCTATCTGCATCTCACGGGATCGCCGCCGAATTTGGATATGTTCGACTACAAGCCCGAGCTGGTAAAGCGCGACGGGCAGGATTGCCCGGACGAGTTTATTAAGGGCAAGAAATTCGCTTTCACGGCGGGGAAGCCGAAGCTCATGGGCAGCCCGCGGACGTTCGCCCAATACGGGAAAAGCGGTCAATGGATGTCGGACGCGATCCCGCATCTTCACACGGTGGCCGACGAACTGTGCATCATCCACTCGATGAACACCGACCAGTTCAACCACGCGCCGGCGGAGTTGTTGCTGCTCTCCGGGTCGCCGCGCCCGGGCCGTCCCTCGATGGGGTCGTGGGTGACGTATGGCCTCGGCACCGAGAACCAGAATTTGCCCGGGTTCGTGGTGTTGATCTCGAGCGGCGTGCAGCCGAATGGCGGCAAGAATTCCTACGGCAGCGGGTTTTTGCCCTCTGTGTTTCAAGGCGTGCAGTGCCGATCCAAGGGCGACCCGGTGCTGTATGCCTCGGATCCGGCGGGTTTCACGCGCGATTTGCGGCGTGAGAGCCTCGATGCGTTGCAGGTGTTGAACGAACTGCAGGCGAGCGAACTCGGCCATCCGGAGACCCGCACGCGGATCGCCCAATACGAACTCGCTTACCGGATGCAGATGTCCGTGCCGGAAGTGATGGATATCTCGAGGGAAACTCCGGCGACGATCGCCGCCTATGGTGCGGAACCGGGCGAATCGAGTTTTGCCAACAACTGTCTGCTCGCGCGCCGGTTGGTGGAGCAGGGAGTGCGTTTCGTGCAGCTCTTCGATTGGGGCTGGGATTTTCACGGGACGAGCGAGAAGGAGGACATCCGCGACGGCCTGACGAAGAAGTGCCGCACCATGGACCAGCCGGTGGCGGCGTTGATCAATGACCTTCGCCAACGCGGCTTGCTCGACGAAACGTTGATCGTGTTGGGCGGCGAATTTGGCCGCACTCCGTTCCGGGAAGGGCGCACCTCGGCGGGTGAGATTCTGGGTCGCGACCACTACCCGGACTGTTACACGATGGTTTTGGCCGGCGGCGGGATCAAAGGCGGAATCTCCTACGGCGAGACGGACGAACTCGGCTTCAACGTCGTGCGGGACAAGGTCCACGTCCATGACCTGCAAGCGACGCTTTTGCATCAACTCGGGTTCAGCCATGAGCGTCTGACCTTCCGTTTTGAGGGACGAAACTACCGTCTGACCGACGTGCATGGCAGCGTGGTCAAGGGCGTGATTAGTTAAGCGGCGGCTCGTGGGTTGCCCGGGGCGCGGGAAGCCGATGCGGGCCTTGACAGTGCGAAAGCTCGACCGTTAGACCCTTGCGCTTTCGCACGTCGCAACCCTCAACATCAAGTCACCTACGTTATGCCCGCAGCCAACGACATTCGCCGAGGCCAAGTCATCAAATTCAACAATGAGCCCCATCTCGTGATGGAGACCCAGCACCGCACCCCGGGCAATTTGCGGGCGTTCGTGCAGATCAAGATGCGGAATTTGCGCTACGGCAAAGCTCTCGACCAACGTTTTGCTTCGACGGATACCATCGAAGTGCTGCCGACCGAGAAGAAGTCACTCGAATACAGCTACGCTGACCGCGATGCCTATGCCTTCATCGATCCCGACACCTATGAGCAAGTTGAGCTCAGCGCCGTTCTCTTGGGCGATGCGAAGAATTATCTGACGACGGGCGGGCGGGTTGACGTGCTGTTTGTCGATGAAAAGGCCCTGTCGATCGAGTTGCCGTCAACCGTGGCCCTGAAAGTCGTGGAAAGCTCCGAGGGCATCAAAGGCGACACCGCCAGTAACGTGCAGAAGCCCGCGAAACTTGAGACCGGTTTGGTGGTGCAGGTGCCGCTCTTCATCAAGGAAGGCGAGATCATCAAGATCAGCACGGCCGACGGCAGCTATCTCGGCCGCAGCTAATCGGCTCCGAAGCCGGGTTTATCTTTAACCCGCAGTGTTCGCTGCGGGTTTTTGGTGTCCCGCAACCGGGGACGTTCAGCCTTTAGACGCGGGCGGTTTGAGCCAACCTTCCAGCCGTTTCCGGAGTTCGGTCTGCTTTACGGGTTTGGTGATAAAATCATCCATGCCGGCAGCCATGCAATCGGCTCGGTCTTCGTCCATGGCGTTGGCGGTCAGCGCGACGATACGGAGCGGCCGGCCGGCGAGGCGTCGGCGGATGCGTCGGGTCGTTTCCAGACCATCGATGCCCGGCATCCGCAGATCCATGAAGACGACGTCCCAAGGCTTGTCCACAGCGAGGTCGATGGCTTCGTAGCCGCTTGCGACGAGGGTGGTTTCGACGCCGAAACGCTTCAGCATCATTTCGATCACCCGCCGGTTAACCGCATCGTCGTCGACGACGAGGACCCGACCGGCCAATATCGGTCCTCCAAGAGGTGGATTCGATCTTCCGGTCGACGCCGCCGGAAGCTCCTCGGCAAGGTGCAGCGAAACCTCGAAGGAGAATTCCGAGCCTTGGCCGGGGGTGCTCTGAACCTTTATCTCGCCGCCCATCCGGCGCACGAGTTCTTGGGCAATCGCGAGGCCGAGACCGGAACCGCCATACCGTCGGGTGGTGGAGCTGTCGGCTTGGGTAAATTTATTGAAGAGCTTGGCCACCGCCTCGGCGTTCATGCCGATGCCCGTATCGCGGATGCGAAAGCGAAGGGTGGCTTGGTCGGCGGGACCGGGCACGCGTTCAAGGTCGACGTTGACCGAGCCGGCCTCGGTAAACTTCAGGGCGTTGCCGATGAGATTGATGAGAACCTGCTTGAGGCGCCCCGGGTCGCCGGTGACGAGTTCGGGCAGATCGGGCGAGGTCGTGAGCCGAAGCGTGAGACGCTTTTCATCGGCTCGGGCGTCCATGAAAGAAATGGTCTCCTCGACGGTTTCGCGCACCGAAAAAGGGATGGATTCGAATTCCAGCCGACCGCTCTCGATGCGGGAAAGGTCTAGGATGTCGTTGAGCAGCCGCAACAGGGCGTGCGCAGAACCGGCCGCGATGTTCACTTGCTCACGTTGCTCGGCGTTGAGTTCGGAGTCGCGGATGAGCTGGAGCATGCCGATGAGACCGTTCATCGGGGTGCGGATCTCATGGCTCATGGTCGCGAGAAAGTCGCTCTTGGCGACGCTGGCGTCTTCCGCCCGGGCCTTGGCGGCGCTCAGGGTTTGGAGCAGGTCTTCGTTTTCGAAGGCGACGCGGTGGAGTTTGCGCAGATCAGCGTGCTGGAGATGCGTCGTGTTGAGGAGAAACAAGGCGTAGGTGACGGTGCAAAACGACAGGGTCCACATGCCGGTTTCGGGTATCATGAGCAGGACGCCGCAAACGGGGAGCAGCGTCAGGGTCACGTAAAGGTGGTAACACGCTTTAACCGGGGCCAACGATCGCGCGGCGCCGGCGTTGAGTCCGGCGAGGATGAACATGACCAGACAGCGCGGAAGCACATCGGGAGTGTCGAGAAAGAGCCAGGCGGCCACACCCCAAAGGGCGGCGGACAATGCTAGACCGATGACAAATGCACGGCGCCAGCGGGGCAGTTGGTCGTTGGGGGGCGCGAGTCGGGCGAACCGGTGATTGAGCGCCAGCCGCAACAACGTAATCGCGACGACGGCGCCGAGCCAAATCAGGTGCGTGCGGGCAGGAAAGTAGGACCAAAGCCCGACGACCAAAATGAGTGACAGAGCCAGATTGGAGAAGAGGCCGAAGCCGGCGGAGCGGTAAAGGAGCCGGGTGAGTTCGGCTTCAACTTGTTGGCGAACCGGCTCAGATTCGACCGTGGCGGGGAGCGCCGCGGGAGAATCGTGTCGGGAGTTGGCGGTTGGCTCCACGGGGGAAATCTCAGCGGTTGCGGCCCCGGGGTCAAACGCTAGACGGGGCCCGAAAGGCCGGCGAGGGCCTCGGCTTGCGCCGTGGCCAAGCGGGCGGGTTGGGAAACATCGGCGCAAAGCTCGCGGAGGAGACCGTCTTGCAGCCCGTAAATCCAACCATGAATGGCGAGTTGCTGGCCGCGTGCCCAAGCGTCTTGGACGATGGTGGTCTGGCAGACGTTGGCGACTTGTTCGATGACGTTGAGCTCGCAGAGCCGGTTTGAGCGGGCGGTATCGTCGGGCAGATCGTGCAAACGGCATTCGTGTTTCTCGCGCACGTCCTGGACGTGGCGGAGCCAGTTGTCGGCCAGACCGACGCGCTCGCAGCGCAAGACGGTGCGGACGCCGCCGCAACCGTAATGTCCGACGACCATGATGTGTTTCACCCGGAGGACATCGACCGCGTATTGAATGACCGAGAGACAATTGAGATCGGTGTGAACAACGACGTTGGCGATGTTGCGGTGGACAAAGACCTCGCCGGGCAAAAGACCGATGATTTCGTTGGCCGGCACGCGACTGTCGGAGCAACCGATCCACAAGTGCTCCGGATTTTGTTGCCGCGAGAGTTTTTGAAAAAACTCGGGGTCACGGTGTTTGATTGCGCCGGCCCAAGTCCGGTTCTGGGCAAAAAGATGATCGAGAGCAGCCATGAGATTTGACGGGAGCCGCCGGGATCAAAAAACCCGCGCCCAAAGGAGCTTCAGGTAACGGCTTTCGAGGCAATTGGAGTAAACAGGGTGATCGACACCGGCGCCGGTGCGGTCGAAAAACTGGAGGCGGCGTTGTTGCCGGTGGGCGGCTTTGATCACGTGGCTTTCAAAGTCCTCGGTCGAGAGCAGCCCCGAACAGGAGCAGGTCACGAACACGCCACCTGGCTTGAGCAAAGACATGGCGAGAAGGTTGAGGTCTTCGTATTTTTGCCGACCCTCCCAGTTGCCGGCGAGTTCGCGGGTGAAGATAAACTTCGGCGGGTCGAGCACGATGACGTCCCATTTCTCGCCGTTTTGCTGCATCTGGCGGGCGTAGGCGAAGGCGTCGGCGTGGACGAACTTCAGGCGCACCTGGTTGAGGTTGGCGTTGCGCTTGGCTTGGGCGAGAGCGACTTCGTCGAGGTCGACGCAGGTGACGTCCGCCGCGCCGCCGGTGAGTTTGGCGTTGAGGGAAAAGCCGCCGGTATAGCAGCACAAGTCGAGGACGCGGGCGTCCTTGGTGAAGCGCGCAAGGGCGCGGCGATTCTCGCGTTGGTCGCAAAAGAACCCGGTTTTGTGACCTTCGGCGAAATCGACTTCGTAACGAATGCCATGCTCGCGGATCTTCACCTTGGTCGGGGCGGCGGCGTTGGTTTCGTTGAAGAGGGATGGTTTGATGCCCTCAAGGGAACCGAGATCGTGATCGACGTGAACGCGGGCGACTTTTGTGCCGGCGAGTTCGTGAATGAGCGGGAGCCAGTCGAGGAGACGTTGGGCGATGCCGAGGGAATAGATTTCGCAGAGCAGGGTATCGCCGTAGCGGTCGATCATGAGGCCGCTGAGGCCGTCGCCGTCCGAGCCGATCAGGCGGTAGGCATCGGTGGTTTCATCGAGTTTGAAGAGGTCGCGGCGCAGGGCGATGGCGCGGCGAATGGCGGTCTCGAAATAGGACTCGTCGATGGGGGTGGTGGAATGGCAGACGACGCGGAGGGGGATTTTGGCTCGGGGATTGAAGAGACCGCCACCGGTCAGATTGCCGTTTTTGTCGTAGACGTTGACGAAATCTCCGGGGCGCGCGTCGGGCGAAACTTGACCGAGGAGACGGGGGAAGATGGCCGGTTGAAACGTGAAGTATTTGAGCTGTGCCCAAGGTTTGACCCAGGCCGACCGATCAATGGGAGCGCGCGGTGCGGGTGGTTCGGGTAATGCGTTGGGCTCGAGATCCGGGTCGGGGTCGCCGGCCGCTGCGGGGGCCGGGCGAGGTGGTGACGAGGGTTTTCTGGCGAAAGGAGCGGGACCGGGCATGGGCGTGGAATCTACGGCTCAGGTGAGGCGCGGCGACCAGAATCTCGTTTCCCGCGAAGGGAGAACAAAGAAAAGCCCGGATCCGCGTGGTGGATCCGGGCCGGAAGGGAAGACGGGTTTGGAATCAGGCGGCGCTTGAGATCTCGGCGTCCTGTTCCCGCACGTGGTTGAGGTGGCGTTTCACCTTCATCAAGCGGGAGCGACGGCGGAGCATGCGGTCCAGTTTGTCGACGAGCAGCGCCACGGCTTTGTGGCACTCGTCGGACTCGACCGTGGCGTTCATGTCGGGACCGTGGATCGCGATGTGGCCTTTGGCCTTGAAGCGCGTGCTGACGGTTTCTTTGGGGTCGCATTCGAGCTCAACGCGGATGCGCACGATGCGTTCTTCATGACGAAACAATCGCTCCGTTTTCTCCTGCACGAAGGTCTTGAGCGACGGAGTCAGCTCGAGATGGATGCCGGAAACGATCAGTTCATTTTGGTTTTGTCTGTTCATATTTCTGCGTATGTTTTGGTTAACCGCAGTCGGCCGGATGGTCGGCTGTCGAAAGTGTAGCTATCGTCACATCCCATGCCCCCGTTAAACGAAGCGCTGAAGGATTTCACGACCGTCGTGGTGACGGGCGGATCTTCCGGTATTGGAAAATCTTTCATCGAACAGGTCGTAGCGTTGAGACCCAGTTTGCAGATTTGCAACCTCTCTCGTCGCTCGCCGGTCATAAATGTGAGTGAGCTTAAGCTGCGCCACTTTCCATGCGATCTTGCACAAACTTCGTCTTTGGCGGCTACGGCAAAAGCCGTGGAAGACTTTCTCGAAAGCGAAGCCCCAAAGGGCCGGATACTTTTGTTGAACAACAGCGGCTTTGGCGCCTACGGACATTTCCCAGAGCCGGACATTTCAGCTTTGACGGAAATGATCGATGTGAACGTGCGCGCGGTGGTCGAACTCACGGCGCGCCTGTTGCCGCTGCTCAAGCGGCGCGGGGGCGTGATCGTCACGGTGGCCTCGACGGCGGCTTTTCAGCCGACGGCTTACATGGCGACCTATGGGGCGACCAAGGCGTTTGTGCTCAACTGGAGTCTGGCACTGAATGAGGAATTGCGTGGCTCGAGGGTGCGTGCCTTGGCGCTGTGTCCGGGGCCGACGTCGACGGAGTTTTTCCTGCGCGCAGGATTGCAACAAGGGAGTGTGCCCGATGCGTTCGGTATGTCGTGTGAGGAGGTCGTCGAGGCGACGATACGGGCGATTGGGAGTGGCCGGTCGCAGGTCGTGCCGGGCTGGAAGAACAAGGTGTCGACGTTTTTTGTTTCGAAACTGCCCAAGCCGGTCGCGGCGCGGCTGGCGGCGATGGTGCTCGCGCGATTTCGCCTGAAGAAGGTGACGCGGTGAGTGGGGCGGAGCGGGAGCCTTGGCTGGATTCACGGCGGGCGTCGGCGTGGCCGCGGCGGGAGACGACGGGCCGCGTGCGCCTGATCACGGCGGACGAGGTAAAGTCGTGGATCATTTTCGAAGACGAGCAGCTGTTGGTGGTAAACAAGCCGGGCGACGTCGTGTGCCATCCGTCAAAGGCGGGGCCGTGGTCGAGTTTGGTCGGTGCAACGCGTGAGCATACGGGTTTGCCGGTGATGCACCTGGTCTTCCGCCTCGACCGGGAAACCAGCGGCGTTGTGGTGCTCGCGAAAAATGCCGCGATGGCGAGCCGGCTACAGACCGCAATGATGGAGCGGAAGGCCGGCAAGGAGTATCTGGCGGTTATGGTGGGCGAGTTGGCCGAGCCGGTGACCGTGAATCAGCCGCTCGGCGACGACACGGCCAGTCCGGTGTTTATCAAGTCGACGGTGGTGGCGGAGGGCGGGCAACTGGCGGTGACGCATTTCACGCCGTTGAGCATCGCCGAGGGATTCACCTTGGTCCGGGTAGTCACTGAGACGGGACGAAAGCACCAAATCCGCGCGCATGCGCAGTGGCTCGGGCGCTCGTTGGTCGGGGACAAAATTTACGGGCCGGATGCGCGTCTCTATTTGGATTTCATCTCAACCGGGTGGACGTCGGCGTTGGCCGACCGGCTCCTGTTGGCCCGGCAGGCGTTGCATTGCGCGTCGATCGATCTTCGCGGGGTCGGGGCGCCGGAAATTTTCCGGGCGGAACTGGCGGCAGACCTGCGCGAGTTTTGTGCGGCTAGAGGACTTGAGCTCCCCGCGGTCTGAGGCTGGCCAAAGCGGCTTCGGCGGCGGCGCGCAGCACGGCGATACGTTGCGCGAGCGGAAAGGCCGAGGGCGATTCAAGCGTGTAACTCAACGTCGTGTGGTGGGCGCGAAGGTAGATCGCTTCGGGCCATGTTTCCCGCAGCAGGGGATCGTCGATTGGCCGAATTATGCCGGGGGCTGCCGTTGCCCGACCGTCTATTGTAATGGCTTCGTCGATGGGGCAGAGCGGGCGGACAGCCGCCAGAATGGGCTCGGCGAGGCTGGGGCGATTCTCGGAGTTGAGCTCGTAGAGGTAGAAGCCGGTGGACTCCCAATCTTCGTGCAGGCAGAGCGTGAGATCGAACGGCGGTTGACGTTGCAGCCAGGCGACGTGGGCACACGTTTCCGGTTCGTTGAGATCGAGGTAGTCGCGGTTAAGGTCGAGACCGGAGGCGTTTTCACGGGTGCCAAGGGCGAGGCCGGAGGGATTGAGTTGGGGGCAGATGAACCACGAGGCCCGGCCATCGAAGACACCGGCCTCGATCATGTTCAACAGAGTCAGGGGTGGAGCCGGTTCGTCCCCGTGGATTCCCGCGGACAGATAGATCCGGGGGCGCAGACCGGCCGCGCGCCGGGTGAGTGCGAGAAGGGGGCAGCCGCCGATCTCGCCGTAGGGCTCGACGCGAAGTCCGGCCGAGCGGCCGGCGCCTTCGATCCGCGAGGCAAACGCAGACGGATCAAAAGGAGCGGCTTTGACAGAGGACATGGGGTGCTTCTTGCTGACCGTTTTCGCGAATCACAAGCAGCAATCTTTCTTTCCGACCATGTCCCAAGTCCGCGTCCGTTTTGCTCCGAGTCCGACCGGTTTTTTCCATATCGGCAGCGCCCGCACGGCGTTGTTCAACTGGCTCTATGCGCGGCACACCGGCGGGGTCTTCATTTTGCGCATCGAAGACACGGACAAGGAGCGCAACAGCGAGCAATTCCTGAATGTGATTTACGACTCGTTGCGTTGGCTGGGGATGAATTGGGACGAAGGCCCGGGGATCGGCGGCGCATTTGGTCCCTATCGGCAAAGCGAGCGCGCGGCGGTTTACGCCGAGTATCTGGAGAAGTTGCGGGCAGCGGGGCGCACGTATGAAAAAGACGGGGCAACGTGGTTCAGACTGATTGGTGACCGTTACGAAGTTTTCGATGAGCACCGCAAGAAAACGGTGACCAAGGTAAGGGTGGCGCCGACGGTGATCGAGGACCAGATCCGCGGCCGGGTCGAGCGGATGGAGGACGAAGATTTCGTGATCGTTCGTTCGGACGGAAATCCGGTGTTCCATTTCGTGAACGTCGTCGACGATATCGCGATGAAGATCACCCACGTGATCCGCGGCGAAGACCACCTGTCCAACACCAGCAAACATGTGGAACTGTTCAAGGCCTTCGGCGTGCCGGTGCCGGCGTTTGCGCACATCCCGCTCATTTTGAAACAAAACGGGCCGGGCAAGATGTCGAAGCGTGACCAAGGCGCGCTTATCGAGGAATATCAGAAGCGGGGGTTCTTGCCCGAGGCGTTGGTAAACTTCCTGTGTTTGCTTGGGTGGAATCCGAAGGACGACCGGGAGAAGATGGCGATCTCCGATATCGTGGCGTTGTTCGATCTGCCGGGCGTCAACCAGAGCAATGCGCGGTTTGATGAGAAGAAACTCGCGCATATGAACATGAGCTACCTGCTCGAACTGCCCGAGGAGAAATTTCTTGATCGGGCCACCGCGTTTTTTCGGGCGCATCCGGCGGGCGCGCCGGCCTTGGCCGATGCCGCGGTTTTTCGCGATGTCATGCGGCTCGCCCAACCGAAGGTCAAAGGGCTCGAAGAGCTGCCCGCCTATACGGAGTATTTCTTTACGGACGACTTTTTGATCGACGCGAAAGTGCGGGAGAAGGTCATGGGGAAAGGCGACCCGAAGGCGCGCCTCGCCGATTTGCTGGGGGCATTGCCGTCGATGGATTTCTCCAACGATTCGGCAATTGAAGAAGCCATCAAATCTCTGGCCGCGGGCAAAGGGCTGGGCTTTGGCGACTATCAGGCGGTGACGCGACTTGCGATCTCGGGCACCAACGCGGGTCCGAGCATCACGAGTATGTTTCGCGTGCTCGGGCGTGAGCGCGTGCGGGTGCGCCTCGAACGACTCCTTGCCTCCTAGTTACTTGGCCCAGGCGTCGCGCAGGGTGATCGTGCGGTTGAAGACCAATCGGGCCGGCGTGCTCTCTTTGGCGTCGGGGGTGAAATACCCGAGACGTTCGAACTGATAGCATACCGGTGCGGCGCTCTCTGCGAGCGATGGTTCGAGTTTTGCCTGCACGGTTTCAAGCGAGTGTGGATTGACGAGGCTCAGGAAATCCTCGCTGGCGCCGGGTTCGGGCGCCGTGAAAAGCCGGTCGTAAAGGCGGACCTCGGCGTCGATGGCTTGCTCGGCACTGACCCAGTGGATGGTGCCTTTGACCTTTCTGTCGCAGTTGGGTTGGCCGCTTCGGGTTGTGAGGTCGGCGGTGCAGCGTAGCTCGGTGATGGCCCCGGCGGCGTCTTTCACAATCTCGTCGAGCTTGATGATGCAGGCGTATTTCAAGCGGACTTCGCCGCCCGGCTTGAGGCGGAAATATTTGGGCGGCGGGACCTCGGCAAAGTCGTCGCTTTCGATGAAGACCTCGCGAGTCAACTCAACCGCCCGCGTGGTCGGGGACTCGGACTGGGGATTGTTGGTGGCTTGGCAGACCAAGACTTCGCCTGGAGCAAGGTTGGTGAGGACGATCTTGATGGGCTTGAGCACGGCGAGTCGGCGCTCGGAGGAGTGATTCAGCGTCTCGCGGATGGTGTGTTCGAAAACGGCGACGTCGGTGAGGCTGTCGTGCTTGGTCACTCCGAGGTTTGCGACGAATTGGCGGATCGCGTGGGCGGGAATCCCCCGCCGACGGAGCCCGGAAAGCGTCGGCATGCGGGGATCATCCCACCCGGCGACTTTGTTTTCCTGCACCAGACGGAGCAATTTGCGTTTCGAAACGAGGGTGTAGCCGAGGGTAAGTTTCGCGAATTCGTATTGGTGGGGCAGGGCGCGAGGCAGATCAAGCGAGCCCAAAAGCCAGTCGTAGAGCGGCCGGTGATCGACGAATTCGAGCGTGCAAATGCTGTGGGTAATGCCCTCGAAGTAATCGCTAAGACAGTGGGCGTAGTCGTAAAGCGGGTAGATGCACCAGGCCGCACCGGCGTGGTGGTGGGGCACGTGACGGATGCGGTAGAGCAGGGGATCGCGGAGCCAGAGATTGGGCGCGGCCATATCGATTTTCGCACGGAGCGAGCGCGCGCCGTTGGGGAACTCGCCGGCCTTCATGCGCTGGAACAGATCGAGATTCTCGGCGGCGCTGCGGTTTCGGAACGGGCTGTCCCGGCCGGGCAGCTCGGGCGAGCCGCGATAGCTCTCCGTGTCCTCTGCGCTCAAATCACAGACGTAGGCCTTGCCCCGCTTGATGAGCTCGACGGCGCAGTCGTAAAGCGCAGGGAAGTAGTCGGAGGCAAAAAACGCCTCGGTCTCGATTCCACTGTCGGGCGTGGCCGGAGGTTGAAAGTAATCGGGCCGACCGAGTGAAGTGACGAGGGCGGGCGTGGTGCCTTTGGCCTTCACGCCCAATACATCGTCCGCCCATCCGGCGATGAGCCATCGGACATCAGTGGTGATGGAGTCGACGAATTCGATGTCTTCTTTGACCGGGTTGGTGTCGTCGAAGCGAAGATTGCACCGGCCGGCGTTTTCGCGGGCGATGCCGAAGTTCAGGCAAATCGATTTGGCGTGGCCGATGTGGAGATAGCCATTCGGCTCGGGGGGGAAGCGGGTGACGATCTTCGCGTAACGCTTTTCGGCGACGTGAGCCGCGACGATATCGCGGATGAAATCGGAGGGTGTGGGCGCGGCGGCGGAAGACTCGGCGGCGGTCATAGCGGGACAAATTGAAAGGAGGCCGGATGTGAATCAACGCCGCAGTTGCAGGGCGGAGCGAAGGCACGGGCTTGACGCGACCGAACGCGACTCACTTCATCACCGCTCAGTTCTGCGAGCGTAGCACAATGGATAGTGTAGTAGCCTCCGAAGCTATTGATGTGGGTTCGATTCCCGCCGCTCGCACCAACTTTCAACCGGCCGACGAGAAGGAACGAAGCCGTCCGGCGGCTTTAGCAGCGGGAAGGGATGTTGCCGTTGAATTTGAGGGGGCCTAACTGGGGTCGGGCTCAGCCAGCTTTTCCTATTTTTCCAGTGAACTCGGCGAAGGACAGCACGACGTAGAGTTGCAGCAATGCCACCGGCGGCTAGGTTCTGGGCACAAAAAAGGCAGGCAGTGAAACACTGCCTGCCAAAAAACGAGCCTATTTGCTCAGGCTTCCGGCTTGGTCTTGCGGAGACCTGACACGCGATCACCGGCTTTCCATTGGCCGCGTTTCTTTAGGATCTCGACCCGCTCGAAGCGCTTGAGAACGTTGCGTTTGATGACGAGACCGGAGGCGCCTTGGAGGCTTTTGTGCTGTGACATGGTGCGTAAAGAGAGGGTTTGAGACGTGTTAAAGGGTAGGGACATGAACGTTCGACCGCGCCCATGACAAGTATTTTTCTGATACTGAAGTCGCGGCGACGACGACCCATTGCGGAATAGAGTAGGGATGCAGCGCGTGCACTCGGCGAGATACGGCATCAAGGTGCGCGGGTAGACACTTGAGGGTGAGACGATATTCTTCCGCCTGCTCCGGCTTGCCTTGCCATCGGTAATGCGAACGGATCGGCCCTTCGACTTGAATACAGATAGTCTCGTTTAGCAGGGTTGAATCGGTCGCGATTCGTTCTGCGTCGGTCATTGTTCCCACCGTTGTCCAAGCGATCATGAGCATCATCACGAAAGAGCCGATTGAGGTGCGATTCGCAACTTCGTTGCCG